>JBGQLM010000082.1:0-20474 GCA_041500085.1 Geobacteraceae bacterium | reverse complement strand
GGGGAGCATCCCCATCTTGGCCATCAACTGAAAACCGTTGCAGACCCCGAGAATCAGCTTGCCGTTCTCGATGAAGCGGGTGAACTGCTCGACCAGCTTCTCTCCGGTCCCGCTGACCGAGGCGTGTTTGAGACGGTTTGCCTGGGCCTTGGCGCTGCCGAGATCGTCCCCGTCGAGGAATCCTCCGGTCAGGTTCAGAAAGTGAAAGTCATCCAGCTTTATCTCGCCGGAAAGCAGTTCGGCGATATGGGCGATGACCGCTTCATCGAAACCGCCAAGACGGCAGGCATGCGCCGCCTCCATCTCGCAGTTGGTGCCGTTGCCGGTTATGACTATGGCGCGTGCTTTTGACATCTATGTAGAATCTCCTTGTTTGGGGAAAAAAACATTTTACTACAATTAAGGTGCGTCTGTCCTTTAGAAATATCTTATCTGGCGAGTTAAAAAAGCTGAAGGCATGATTCATTGCCTTTACCTGCCTCCGCTCTCCTACCCGAAGCAGCGCCTGTGTCACATGCTATTTTTTTTGCCAGTCGACTTTCACGTCTTTGTCCCGCCCCATGGCCCGAACGAAAAATTGTTGCATCGAACTATTGCCCAATACTTTGTACTTTTCAATGATCTCTCCGAACTTAGGATGTGATGTTGATCTCCCCGAAAGCACCAATATGTCTTCAATAAACTTTGCCGTAAAGACAGCTTTATATCCGCCAGCAGAGCTACTATATTCCACTTGATTTCCTTTCACGGTGATGTGTACGTCAAATTTCATATTGTCCGTTGAAAATTCCCAATCACCTTCAAGAAAGGCGACTTCATCTGCTGTTGCCTCAGTCCCCCGCTCGCGTACTACCGCTTCAGCTCTCCGCTTCCGTTCCGCCACGGTGATAAATTCGCCATCAATATATTCATAGATGCTGTTGTCGGCGTCGTTGGCGATGGCTATCTTGACGATCTCCCCGTTGGGACGCGCCCTGACCTCGGGGCGCACCAGACCGCTCTGCCACTGCTGCTTGAAGGTGCGGGCCGATGACGACGGCAGCGGTACGCTGCCATTCATGGCGATTTTGATCCCCTCCGGGGTTCTGTTCTTCAGGGTGACCGGGAACTGTTCCTTGTCAACGTCGTAGAGGCCAAGTTCAAGGGCGACAGCAGAGGAATCCAGAGTGTATTCCTTTTCCGAGAGGCTTTTGATCTCAGCCCTGAGCGGGTCGGTCTCCGATTCAAGACGGCTGTCCAGCTGGGCGCGCTCTTCCTTGCGCTCTTTCTCAGCCTGCTCTTTTTCTTTTGCTGTTCTGGCCTTAAAGTCCCGCTCCTTCTCGAATTCGTCCCGTTTCCGGGCTTCAAGGGCCTTGATCTTCTGGTCGTAGCGGTCGGCTATCTGTAGCAGGAAGGGGGCAAAGCTTTTTTCCATGTCCGTGATCTGGTCGTTGATCCTTCGGATTTCCGCCACCGCAGCCTCAATGCTGTCCGTGGCGCCGGTTGCGCTCTTTTTTCGCTTCTCCAGTTCGGCCCGCAGGTTTACCAGTTTTTCCTGTCCGGTCTTGTAGCTTGCCTGGGCCGCTTCACGTTCGGCGGTCTCTTTCTGACGGCGCTGCTCTTCTTCTTCAAGCTGCTTCTTGCGTAACTCCTCGGTTTTCAGTTTCGCCAGCAGGGTCTTTTTGTCGCGTTCGGCCTGACGTTTCTGGACTTGGCTCTGCTGTTTGCGTTCGTTTTCCGCCAAGGCCTTGAGTTCGCTTTTCAGCTTTTCTTCTTCATTCTCACTTTCCGCCAGCTTCTGCTGGAGGCTGGGGATGAAGACAAAGTCGCCGTTGCCGTAGAGGGTGCCGAAGCCGGGGGTCTGGGTGTGGTTTCTCGAGCGGGCGTCGTTGAATACCTTTTCCTTGAGGATGGCCTGGATTTCGTTGGCGGTGATGAAGTCGCCGGCCGCCTCCAGCGCCTCGATCAGCCGGCCGGTGAAGACAGAGTGCCCTTTGCGCCCGCCGTCCAGCACCTCCTGATCCTTGCCCCCGGCGGTCAGCACCTGGCGGACCCGCTCTTTGGTAATCTCTTTCAGGTATTCAAGGTCGCGGCGGGGTCTGCTGTCTACGGAACGGGTAGCGGCCATGAGACCGCCGTAGCAGGCGTCCATGACATAGAAGACGTGCTTGGCGGGAATCGCCTTGGAGATGGTGTCGCGTATTTCAGCCATGGTGACGACTGTGCGGAGTTTGGCGGGATTGCCGTCATAAGGGATCAGATACCCCATCTCGCCGTCTTTGCTCTTCTGCTGATTGCCGTGACCGGCCCAGAAGATAAAGACAGAGTCCTGGTCGGACATCCCCTGCGGCAGCTCTTCGGTGAGCAGCTCCAGAATCCGGTCCTTGGTCGCCTGCTGGTCGTAGAGGGTGAATATCCTGTCGAACCGGTAGTGCCTGGTCAGAACCTCCTGAACCCCTTGGGCATCTTTCACCGCGTTCTGCAACTGCCGGTCCGGAGGAAGGTTCAGGTACTTGTCGATGCCGATGATGACGGCATAGCTTTTGTTGTAGAGCTTGACCTCGCCGCTCTGGTTGGTGGCCGGGTCCTTGGCGACCACGGCCAGGCCGCGGGTCTCGGCGGCGAGCAAGGGAACGGCGCCCGCCAGGATGCAGGCAATGCAGAGGAATCGCAGCAGCTGTGTTTTCATATCGAGAGCCTTTCGGGGATAATGTCGTTCATACATATTATTAGTGCCGTTCCGGCACGGTTCCGGCAAGCGGGGGCGGGCTCCGCACCGCACCTCCGTTGCCTGTACCTCCCTGCGCTGCAACTAGCACCAGCTTGGCGTCTCTCTGCAAGTGGGAGCTTGCAAGGCCGGTGCGTTACCAAGCAGGAGCTTTGCAGCTAGGAAACCCCAATCAGAACCCATATGTACACGCTTTAATAATGGTATATCAATAGAACTAATCCAGTCCACGTACAGGCCAAGCGCAGCTATAAGACTTCTTAAAATCTTTATTGTTTTCGCCACTTTTATGTGACCATGCATAATTAGGGTCAGTTTCACTGGAGGTTGACGACCAATAAGAACCATAACAAGGCCCCACGGAGTTAATTTTAACAACATACTCCATCACTTTTAGTTCCATTTTGGTTGGTAACCTCCAGTCCTTGTGGCCATCAATATTCAGATTCTTAACCCAATTTATCGCTTCTTCCCACAGCATTGGTTTCACTTCAAAAGTCCCCTCTTTCGCCCAAATCAAATTATTTTCTAAAGCAAGTTTTTCTTTAAAAGCATAAATATCCCCTTCTGTGATTCCTTTAGACTCCGGATACGCAGCAATCAAAGCATCCCACGCAGCACCTTTTAAATCCTGGGCGTACTTGCTGGCCGCAACCTTCTGGTACTTGGCCAGGTCGGCTTTTATCTGGTTCACCCGTCTGGCGGCGGCCTCTTTCTTGAGCCGCTCGATCTCCTGCTGGCGTTTTTGCTCCTCGGCCTCCCGCTGCTTCCGGAGCTCTTCCAGCCGGTTGCCCTGTTCTTCCTTCTGCTCGGCCAGGGCGATGATATTGTCCAGGCTGTCATTTGCACGGGCCGCACCGGTGCCCAGCCGCCCCTTCATGTCAGCGATCTGCTTGTCCAGCGTTGCCAGCTCCTGTTCCCGCTTGGCGATCTCGGCCTGTTCCTTCTGCTTGGCAACTGCCGCCTCCTGCTCCATCTTCTTCAGCTGCTCCAACTCCTTCTGCCGGGCGGCGGAGGTGACCCCCACTTCCTGGAGGCGGTTCTCCTGTTTGAGGAAGAGGATCAGTTCGCCTCCATCCTGGCCGCCCACACCGTGCAGGTCGCCGTACTGGGGCAGCTGGTCGGCGTTGCGGCCGACGCCGGATTTGATTTCGCCGAAAATTTCCGAGGGGATCAGGTAGGATTTGCTGTTGCTCTGCAAGGCGGCCACCAGAAAGTGCGAGAAGACCGAGTTGCCGCCGAAGCCGGCATCCGAGACCGGTTCCAGTCCGCCTGAGCTGATGGCTTGGCGCGAGGAGCGGCTGTAGGCTTTTTTCAGGAAGGCGTCGTCGATGGTGGGGGTATCAGCACCGCGGTTGCCGCGGAAAAAGTCGCCGGAGAAGCAGGAGTCGGAGACGAGCAGGACATGTTTGGCCTTGATGGCGTTGATGCTGAGGTAGTCGGTGATGTTGCGGTTGTCGATCCAGGAGGACGGGTCGTCGGTGCTGCTCTCCACCGGTATCCAGCTCCCTTTGCCGGTGATCGGGTCGATGTGCCCGTGTCCGGCATAGAAGACCAGCAGCGAGTCGTCCGGTTTGACTTTCTTGGACAGGTCGATGAAGGCGGCCAGAATATTCTTGCGGGTTGCCTTGTCGTCGAGGAGTTCGATGACATGCGTTTTGTCCAGGTGGTAGCGGGAGAGGAGCGTGTCGCGCACGGCCTTTACGTCATTGGTGGCGGTCTTGAGCCGCGGCCAGGAGAGGTAGCTGTCGATGCCTATCGCCAGCAGCCACAGGTCGCCTTTGGCCTCGCCACCGGTGGGGGCGACGGGACGGATGGCGATGCCACGCTCGTCTTTGGCCAGGGCGGGGATGGCACATGCAAACATGCAAACAAGGAATACTAAACGTAGCAGAAGGGTCTTCATTTTCTGTACCTCTCGGGGCTGATGTCTGCTGGGTTCTACCTCTGCTCCGCCAACGCAGGGTCACTGGTTGACTATCTGCTATTTCCCCGGCACCACCTTGACCGATGGTACAGTAACTCTTCCCTTGCGTACAAACTTTTCGTCAAAGGTGTAGATTGCCTGCGCTGTATCACTTGCATAATATCGTCGCTTGCATCTCATCAAGGCTTTTAGCCGCACCTTTATAACCTGAGCAATCGAGTCCGCTCTGCAGGTCGGTAGCAGGGAAGCTGCTCAACGGCTTGAGCAATACGCCGCCTTGCACCTCTTCGACCAAAAAACGCGTGCCAGATTCCCAATGATTCTGCGAACGAATGGTTTTTGGAATAGTAACTTGTCCCTTACTTGAAAGGAGAGTTGTTGCCATATGATTCCTCCGTTAAGACTTGGCAAGATTACGATGCCTGTCTTAAACAAAGCACGCAAGGAAAATCCTGGTTATTGAGAAGGTCCCGGATACCGAGGAACTTTGACGCGTTTATGCAGTTGAGCAACTGTTCTCGTTATACCCGGCAATAGCCCCCAGAAAGGCTTTGCCATAGTGGTGCAGCTTGTGCTCGCCGACTCCGGTGAGCTGGCGGAACTGGACAGAGTCAGCCGGCCTGTTCCTGGCCATCTCCGCCAGGGTGGCATCGGAGAAGACTACGAACGGCGGTACTCCGGCGGCATCGGCAAGCTGCTTGCGCAGGCTGCGCAAGGTGTCGAACAGTGACTGATCGTAATCTTTTTTACCACCGGCTTTTTTTCTCCCTTTCTCAACCGTCTCCAGCGCGTTCCGCGGCCGTCCCAGGATCACCTCTGTTTCCCCTTTCAGCACCGGCCGGGCAGTCGGCGAGAGCCGCAGGGCGCCGAAACGGCTGAAATCCTGAACGAGATATCCCAGGTGAATCAGCTGGCGGATGATGTTTTCCCACTCGGTAGCCGGGATGTTGGCGCCGATGCCGTAAGTGGAAAGCCGGTTGTGCCCGAGATCCATGATGCGCTGGCTTTTGCTGCCGCGCAGCACTTCGATGATATGCATCATACCGAAACGCTCACTGACGCGATACACGCAGGAGAGAGCTTTTCTGGCAGCCTCGGTGGCAACGAAGCGTTCCGGCGGATCGGTGCAGATATCGCAGTTGTCGCAGCTATGCTCCTCAAGATCGCCGAAATAGGCGAGCAGCACCCGCCGTCGGCAGGTGAGGGCCTCTGCGTAACCGACCATGGCGTTCAGCTTCTGGATCTCGACCCGCACCCGCTCGCTATTGTCGCTGTTTTCGATCAGCTTGCGGGCGGTCATCACATCCCCCATGCCGAACAGCATCAGCGCCTCAGACGGAAGGCCGTCACGCCCGGCACGGCCGGTCTCCTGGTAGTAGCTCTCGACGCTTTTGGGCATATCGTAGTGCACCACGAAACGGACATCGGGTTTGTCGATCCCCATGCCGAAGGCGACGGTAGCTACGACAATCCGCACATCATCCCTGCGGAAGGCCTCCTGTACGCGCTGCCGCTCCTTATCCGACAGCCCGGCGTGATAAGCGTAGGCGGAGAATCCCGACTGCTGCAGACTCAGAGTGACCTGCTCGACCCGTTTGCGGCTGAGAGCGTAAACGATTCCTGCTTCGTCACGGCGGTTCCTGAGAAAAGCGGCCAGCTGGGCAACGGGTTTCTGCTTCGGGATGACAGTGTAGGTGATGTTTGGACGGTCGAAACCGGCGACAAAGAGCTTTGCTTCCTGAATGCCGAGCTGCCTGATGATGTCGACGCGGGTCTGCGGATCGGCAGTGGCGGTCATGGCTACGATCGGTACCGCGGGGAACAACCCGCGCAATCTGCCTAGCTGTGTGTACTCCGGCCGGAAATCATGGCCCCACTGGGAGATGCAGTGCGCTTCATCGATGGCGAACAGCGCGAGCTTCAGTGTGGCGAGTTTATCCAGAAACTCCGGCATCAGCAGCCGCTCCGGGGCAACGTAGAGCAGATCAAGTTCGTTCCGGTCGATCCTTTGGAAGACCGAGCGGGCCTCAACCTGCGTGAGCGAGGAATTCAGCAGGGCGGCCTTTACCCCGTTGGCAAGAAGGGCGTCCACCTGATCCTTCATCAGCGAAATAAGGGGCGAGACGACGATCGCCAGACCCTCGCGGTGCAGGGCCGGAATCTGGTAGCAGAGCGACTTCCCCCCGCCGGTCGGCATGACGAGGAAGACGTCTTCACCGGCAATCACCCGCTCGATAACCTCCTGCTGGGGAGGCCGGAATAGGTGAAAGCCGAAGACGGTTTCAAGGGTATGGTGGATAGTGGTCATGGGTGCTGACCGGATTACAGCTCACGCAACGTGCTCTGCCAGGATTCCTTCAGTTCCGGCAGACCTGAATCTATCACCCTGGTGCCGTCGAGACCGGTTATGGCCAGCCTCTGTTCTTCTGTTACCGTGCCGATAGCGGCAAAACAGTTGCCGCTCATGAATGTTTCGAATGCCGCAACCTGGTCGGGATGCACCGTAACCAGATGACGGGAGGCTGATTCTGAGAAGAGCAGCACTGCGTCGTTCTTTTCGGACTGATCACCTTTCCAGAGGGCTTTCGACAGCTCGATGTGCATCCCGAAACCGCCGGCAAAGGCGCTTTCTGCCGCTGCCACGGCCAGACCGCCGTCGGAAAGATCATGACAGGAAGCCACTGTGCCGGCGTTAACCGCCTGATGATAGGCAAGGTAGCGCCGGTAGGCCTTGGCTGCATCAACGACCGGCACCTGCTTGCCGACCTGGCCGGTCAGCGCCAGATATTCCGACCCCCCGAGTTCGTTGCCGGTTTTTCCCAGCAGGTAAACGATGTCACCGGGACGCTTGACATCCATGGTGACGGCCTTGCGCGCATCATCGATCTTGCCGATGACCGAAAAAAGAAGGGTGGGGGGAATCGATATCTTGACAGTCCCGTCGTAGAAATCGTTCTTCATCGAGTCCTTGCCGGAGATGAGCGGCAGGTTGTACTCCATGCAGATGTCATAAAGCGCCTGATTGGAGCGGACCAGCTGCGCCATCTTGTAGTCGCCGTCAGGGGTCTTTTCGGAGAGGACCGGATCGCACCAGCAGAAGTTGTCCAGACCGGCGACCAGATCGAGTGAGCCTCCGACCGCCACATAATTGCGCAGCGCCTCATCGATGGCGTTCGCGGTCATGTCGTAGGTGTCGATGTCCGAGTAGCGCGGGCAGATACCGTGCGCCGTCACCACTCCTTCGAACGATTCGAGGATGGGGCGGACAACCGCTGCATCCGACGGGCCGTCGTTGCTGACACCGGTGAACGGCTTGACAACCGAGCCTCCCTGGACTTCGTGGTCATAGCGCCGCACCACAGACTCCTTGGAGCAGATGTTCAGCGATGAAAGAAGCTGCTTCAAGTCGTCAGTGTAGTTTTCCTTAACCTCAACCTTAGCCTCAGTCAGTTTTGGCGGTGTCCACTTGGCAGGGAGCTGCATCGGCGGCAAACCTTCGTGCATAAACTCCATCGGGAGCCAGGCCACGGTCTTCTCTCCATAGAGGATGTGGAACACGCCGCTGTCCGTGAACTCGCCCAGGATTGTCGACTCCACGCCGAACTGCTTCGACATCGCCATGAACTGTTCGATCTTCTCCGGCGGCACGGCCATGCTCATCCGCTCCTGGGCTTCGGAGATCAGGATCTCCCACGGGTTGAGACCGGGATATTTGAGCGGGGCCTGGGCCAGGTCCATCCGGCAGCCGCCGCACTCTCCCGCCATCTCGCCGATGGAGGAGGAGAGCCCGCCTGCGCCGTTATCGGTGATGAACCGGTACAGACCCTTGTCGCGTGCCCGGATGAGGAAGTCGAACATCCTTTTCTGGGTGATCGGATCGCCGATCTGGACCGCCGTAACCGGGGAGTTTTCGTTGAGCTCTTCGGAGGAGAAGGTGGCGCCGTGAATGCCGTCCTTGCCGATCCTCCCGCCGGACATCACGATCAGGTCGCCCGGATTGATCGATTTCTCGTGCCCCGGCTGGCCGTTCAGCTCGGCCGGCATGATCCCGGCGGTGCCGCAGAAAACCAGCGGCTTGCCGCAGAAGCGCTCGTCGAAGACGATGGAGCCGTTGACGGTCGGAATCCCGCTCTTGTTGCCGCCATGCTCTACCCCTTCGACGACCCCTTCGAAGATTCGCCGCGGGTGCAGGAGCCTTTTCGGCAGCGGCTTGTCGTAGAACGGGTCGGCAAAGCAGAACACGTCCGTGTTGAAGATCAGCTTCGACCCCTGGCCGGTGCCGAACGGATCGCGGTTGACCCCGACGATGCCGGTCAGCGCCCCGCCGTAAGGGTCGAGAGCCGAAGGCGAGTTGTGGGTCTCTACCTTGAAGACCAGCGAGTGGGTGTCGTTGAATTTGATGACTCCGGCGTTGTCCTTGAATACGGAGAGGCAGAAATCGCGCGCGCCGAGCTTTTCCCGGACATCCTTCGTGGTCCTCTGGATGAAGGACTTGAAGAGGGATTTTATCTCCTCTTTGTGGCCGTTTTCGTCCTCGTACTGCACGGTTCCGGCGAAGATCTTGTGCTTGCAGTGTTCCGACCAGGTCTGGGCCAGGCACTCGAGCTCGACATCGGTCGGTTTTGCGCCGAGTCCGATCGATCGTCTTGCTTCAAGAACTTTCGGATCGCGGTAGTGGGCCTGAATGATCTTCATCTCCTCCAGGGTCAGAGCAAGCACGCCGTCCCTGCTGATGCGCTGCAGCTCTTCATTCTGCACTTCGAGATCTATCTCCGATACCTCCGCCTTGGCCTCTGCCAGAACTTTCGGGGCGACTGCAGGGAATCCGCCCTGCGCGGCGAACTCGTCTGCCGAAAGTACCGCATAGCGCTGTATGAGGGTATTGCAGAGAAGGCCGGTGGCTATCTTTTCGACGTCACCCTTCGACAGGGAACCGGATATCAGGTACTGGACCGAATAGTAGACCCCCTCTGCCGGGGTGAATTTCCGGCCGATCAGGTATTCGACCGCCTCCCGGGCGGTCCTGCCGGTATTGTCTGTGACGCCGGGCCGAAAACCGACCTCGACGGCATAGTTGAATCCCCCGGCAAGAGGGGCGTCTATGCTGCAGGTCTGGATGACCGGATCGCTGAACGGTCCTGCTGCAGCCTCGGCCAGCTCCTGATCCGCAAGCCCGGCATCGACTGTGTAGACATCGAGGCACTGTACGGTTTTCACCGGGAGGTGGAAGATATGTTCGATCTCGCTTTTGACACGCTCGCCGCGTGAGTCACGCAGGCCGCTCTTCAGGGCGACTTCAATTCTGTTTGGCATTTACTGTTCCTTGTTGATAAGTACGGTGCTGGTGGGGTAGGGGATTATTATGCTGTTTTCGGCAAATCTTTTAAGCAGCAGCGAGTTGATTCTGTCCGTAATCGGGAAGAGCTTCGTGTAATCCTCCACCCAGAATATCAGCGCCATCTGGAGGCTGCTGTCGCCGAATGAGGTGAAAAAGCTTTCCGGAGCAGGTTCGCGGAGGACTTCGCCGATTTCGTGTGCTGCTGCGTTCATGACCCTTTTTACCAGATCGACATCGCTGCCGTAGGCGACCCCGACGTTTATCCTCCCCCTGGTATTGAGGTTCGGGAACGCCTGGTTCAGGACGGTCGTGTTGCAGAGGTCGGAGTTCGGGATGATGAGCAGCGTGTTCTCCACGGTCTTGATCTTGGTACTGCGCAGGCCGATGTCGGCGACGTCGCCGAACTGTCCGGTCGTGAGCTGGATCCGGTCCCCGATCCTGAAGGGGCGGTCGATCATCAGGGTGAATCCGGAGATCATGTTGGCCAGGGTATCCTTGGCTGCCATGCCGATAGCCAGGGAGCCGATGCCGAGGGCGGTCACCAGCGAGAGGATGTCGTAGTTGAAGTGCTTGAGGATGATGATCAGCGCAGTGCCGACCAGGAAGATTGTCGCCAGCTTCTCGACCAGCGGCAGGAGCTGCTTGTCCAGCCCGCCCCGGTCGCTGTCAGCCAGGCGGGAGGCATACCAGACGAGCGTTTCATCGATCGTCCGGTAGATGATGTTGGTAAGGATCGCCATGGTCAGGATAAAGGCGATGCCGGCGCCTATGGCATGTGCTTTTTCAGCCAGCGGGAGCGATTTTACGGCCAGGTAGATCCCGGCAAAGACCACCAGGAGCGCTGTCGGTGGCGTGATCCGGCTCAGGATCCGGTCGTCCAGGTCGGTGGCGGTGAACGAGGTGAATTTCGGACCCCAGACGGTCAGGACGTAGCTGACGAACCTTGAAAGAAGCCAGAAAGCGGCAAAGATCAGGACCGCGACCAGGATCTCCTTTGACCAGAACAGATACAGGGAGTCGGTCTCCTGGGCCCGGAATATCTCCAGGAGCCTATTCACCAAAAACCCTCTTGAAGATCGTCCCGACATGCTTCAGATGGTAGTTAAGATCGAAAGCCTCCCTGATCCTGGCTTCGCCGAGAGCACCGAGGACTTCCGGGTCGGCAAGGAGTTCGGTCTGAAAATCCTTCCCCTCTTCCCAGACCTTCATGGCGTTTTTCTGCACAAGGCGGTAGGAGTCTTCACGGGAGACACCTGCCTGGGTCAGGTCGAGAAGGATCTTCTGGGAGAAGACCAGCCCTTTCATCTGGTTCAGGTTCTTGAGCATGTTCTGCGGATAGACTACGAGATTCCGTATCAGTCCGTTCATTCTGCGCAGGGAGAAGTCGAGGGCGACCGTCGCATCCGGACCGATGTAGCGCTCTACCGACGAGTGCGAGATGTCGCGTTCGTGCCACAGGGCGACGTTCTCCAGGGCCGGGATGCACATGGAGCGGATATAGCGCGCCTGGCCGGTCAGGTTTTCCGAAAGGATCGGGTTACGCTTGTGCGGCATCGCGGAAGAGCCCTTCTGCCCCTTGGTGAACTGCTCCTCGGCTTCGAGTACCTCGGTCCGCTGCAGATGTCTGATCTCTATGGCGATCCGCTCGATGGAAGAGGCGATGATGGAGAGCGTGCAGAAGTATTCGGCGTGCCGGTCGCGCGGAATAACCTGCGACGATACCGGTTCGGGTTTGAGACCCATCTTCGAGCAGACGTACTCTTCGACATAGGGGTCGATATTGGCGAAGGTGCCGACCGCGCCGGAGATTGCGCCGGTAGCGATATTGTCGCGCGCTGCGGCCAGGCGGACCCGGTTGCGCTGCATCTCGGCATGAAAGGAGGCCAGTTTCAACCCGAAGGTCACCGGTTCGGCGTGGATGCCGTGCGAACGCCCCATGCAGACGGTGTCCTTATGCTCGTAAGCCCGGACCTTAATCGATTCCAGGAGCAGGTCGAGATCTGCGAGCAGCTCGTCTGCGGCCTGGGTCATCTGGACGGAGAGGCAGGTGTCGAGGACGTCCGAAGAGGTCATCCCCTGGTGGATGAAGCGGGCTTCCGGGCCGACGAATTCGGCCACCGAGGTGAGGAAGGCGATGACGTCATGCTTTACTTCGGCTTCAATGGCATCGATTCGCTCAATATTGAAATTTCCTTTGGCCCTGATGACCGGGACGACCTCTTTCGGGATCACCCCCAGCTCGGCCTGTGCCTCACAGGCGAGGGTCTCTATCTCAAGCCAGATACGGAAGCGGTTTTCCGGCTCCCATATGCTGGCCATTTCGGGTCGTGTGTAGCGTGGGATCATTTGTTCAGCTCCTTGATATTTACTTGAATGTGTGACAGTGAGAACCGTCTCTCACTGCAACGCCTCTGCTTCTGCAGTGGCTTGTTCGCCAGCTGTGAAGATCAATGGCGCCATCTATTGTGGCAACATCTGGCGATGAGCTCCGGCTGTTTCCGTTCGATACGCCTCTCACCGTCACAGATTTCAGATAGTTATATATACAGCACCCTGCCGGGGTGGTACTGGGTGCCGATGAACAGGTCGGGGCTGCAGATGGTCTGACTGCCAAGCAGTTTCTCAGCCGCAACCTGCGGAAGTTTCGGATCGTTGTTGGTTTCCGAGAGGTGGGCCAGAAAGACCCCTTGCAGTCCTTCGTGCAGCAGATTTTCGAGCAGGCCCATCGATTCGGTGTTGGAGATGTGCCCGTGCCGTGACTTGATCCTCTGCTTCAGGTGCCAGGGGTAGGGGCCGTTCATCAGCATATCTTCGTCATGGTTGGCCTCGATAACAAGGGCACGGCACTTCCTGAGTTTTTCGGTCACCAGCCTGGTCACGATACCGAAGTCGGTCGCATGTCCGTAGCGCCCTTCACCGGAATCGATGACAAAACCGTGTGGGTCAACCGCGTCATGGGTGGTCTGAAAAGGGTCTATGGAGATGTCCCGGAAGGTGAAGGCAGAGCCGGATTCGAATTCGGTCACCTGGCACTTGTGCAGCAGCTTTTCGACCGCTTTTCTTGTCCGGTGGCTGACGAGCACCGGTATTTTCAGCTTTCTCGCCAGGGTGCCTGCGCAGCGGGTATGGTCGGAGTGGTCGTGGCTGATCAGGATGCCGTTGATCGAAGCCGCTTCGACGCCGATCAGGGCGAGCCTGTTCAGAATTTCGACCCCCGAGAGTCCGGCATCGATGAGGAGCCTGGTACCGCCGGTCTCTATGTATACCGCATTACCTTTGCTCCCACTTGCAAGCAGGCAGATCTTCAAAGTTTTCTCCGGTGAGCAGGGAGCAAATGTGATGGTCTGGAAAGTGCGCATCCGGCGTCGAAAAGACATCCGGATGAATCAGATTTTATACCCTAATCCGGTTTTTTGTTCAAGGTTAAAACTGGCGGAACAGCTTCGTTTTCAGCACCAAGCCATATGAATTCTCTAAGGAAATTCTTGACGATGGGGCGCTGGTTTGTATAGTATGCGAATTCTGCGGCTTTTTAAGCATTGCAGACGAAAAATATTCCGAGGAGGATGGAAATGGCAATCAGATTAGGGATCAACGGTTTCGGAAGAATCGGACGGACAGTGCTCCGTTACGCTGTAAAGGAGAAAGGGATTGACATAGTAGCAATCAACGATCTTACAGATGCCAAAACCCTGGCCCATCTGCTCAAATATGACTCCGTACATGGCAAATTTGCAGGCGAAGTTGAGTACAACGCCAACGAACTGATCATTGACGGCAAAGCCATCAAGATTCTGGCAGTCAGAAATCCCGAGGAGCTCCCCTGGAAAGAGCTGGGCGTCGATATTGTGCTTGAGGCAACCGGTCTGTTTACCGCCAAGGCAAAAGCCGAGCTGCATCTCAAAGCCGGCGCAAAAAAGGTTATCATTTCCGCTCCGGCGACCGATGAAGACATTACTGTAGTCATGGGGGTCAATCACACGCTCTATGACGGCAGCAAGCACAACATCATCTCCAACGCCTCCTGTACAACCAACTGTCTTGCGCCGGTGGCCAAGGTTCTCAACGACTCGTTCGGGATCGAAAAAGGTCTCATGACTACCATTCACTCCTATACCAACGACCAGAACATACTCGACCTGCCCCACAAGGATCTGCGTCGCGCCAGGGCCGCCGCCCTCTCCATGATCCCGACCTCTACCGGTGCTGCCAAGGCAGTATCGTTGGTGCTTCCCGAACTGAAAGGGAAACTGGACGGTTTCGCCATCCGCGTTCCGACTCCCAATGTTTCCGTAGTTGACCTGACCTGTACTCTCAAGAGTGCTACCGATGCCGCCGCGGTCAATGCCGCTCTCAAGGCTGCTGCCGAAGGTCCGCTCAAGGGTGTTCTCGGTTATTCGGAAGAGGAGCTGGTTTCCATCGATTTCAATGGATGCCCCCTCTCGTCCATCGTTGATGCCAAGAGCACCAAGGTCATCGACGGAAACATGGTCAAGGTTCTCTCCTGGTACGACAACGAGTCCGGCTTCTCGAAGCGGGTCATCGACCTCATCAACTACATCAGCAAATAGAAAGTTACTTCGAAAAGAGGGGGAGATGTTCCCCCTCTTTTTTTGTAAGGACCCGGAGCAGTGCCGGCAAGAGCCGATTCGAACGGAAACAGGTTCAGTGCCGGCAAGAGCCGTTTCTCACTGCAACGCCTCGCTTCTGCGGCCACAGCGGCTTGTTCACCAGCGGTGGAGACCAATGGCGCCATTGATTTTGGCAACATCTGGCCATGTGCTCCGGCTGTTTCCGTTCGAACCGGCTCTCACCGGCACTGAAGAGTTCTTCTTACACTGATTTGTCACAATAATTTCCAAAGAAGGAGTATGCCATGCCGATCCGTTACATCGATCAGCTGAAAGACCTGAAAGGGAAGAAGGTCTTCATTCGCGTCGACTTCAACGTCCCGCAGGATGAGAAGGGGAACATTACCGAAGATACCAGGATAACCGGCGCCGTACCGACCATTAAATATGCGCTCGAGCAGGGGGCGAAGGTGGTGCTTGCCTCCCACCTCGGCCGTCCGAAGGGCGAGAAAAAACCAAAATATACCATGGCCCCTGCTTCGAAGCGGCTGTCCCAGCTGATCGGCAAGAAGGTCATCCAGGCTCCGGACTGCTTCGGACCCGAGGTAGACAAGATGGTAAACGCCCTGAAGCCGGGCGAAGCCTTGATGCTGGAAAATGTCCGCTTCTACCCCGGGGAGGAGAAGAACGACCCCGAGTTTGCGAAGAAGCTGGCGAACGGCTGCGACATCTACGTGAACGACGCCTTTGCCGTATCGCACCGCGCCCATGCCTCCGTGGAGGCTATCACCAGGATTATCCCGACGATCGCGGCAGGATTCCTGATGAAGAACGAGATGACCTTCTTCGACAAGGCAATGAGCAATCCGGTCAGGCCCCTGGTGGCGATACTCGGCGGAGCCAAGGTCTCCGGGAAGCTGGAGGTTCTCGAAAAGCTGGTCAACAAGGTCGACAAGATCGTCATCGGCGGCGGAATGGCCTTTACCTTCCTGAAGGCGATGGGGTATTCGGTCGGCAAGTCGCTCGTCGAGGACGAACTGATCGTAACTGCCAAGAAGGTCATGGAGAAGGCGAAAAAGCGGGGAGTTACCTTCTACCTGCCGGTGGACTGTATTGTCGCCAACGCCTTCGATGCCAAGGCCACGAATTTCGTCACCACAGTTCAGGAGATTCCGGAAGGGTGGATGGCGCTGGATATCGGTCCAGCCTCGGCAACCCTGTTTGCCGAGACTCTGCGCGATGCCAAGACCGTTATCTGGAACGGCCCTATGGGGGTCTTCGAGATGGATGCGTTTGCCCGGGGGACCTTCTCGGTCGCCGAGGCGGTGGGCAACTGTTTTGCGACGACCGTCATCGGCGGCGGTGATACCGATGCAGCCGTCAACAAGGCCGGCGTGGCCGACAAGGTGAGCTACATCTCGACCGGCGGCGGGGCTTTCCTCGAACTGCTGGAAGGGAAAGTGCTGCCCGGAGTGAAGGCGCTGGAAGTTAAGACTAAATAATTGTCAATCGAATCGTGAATCCGTGGCAATGAGAACCGTCTCTCATCGTAATCGATGATATCCGTGGCGGTGAGAACCGCCTCTCACTGCAACGCCTCTGCTTCTGCTTCGGTGGCGATTGATTGCCCGGCAGAGGTAACTGCAGCCCACTGGCGGCGATGAGCCCCGGCTGTTTCCGTTCGATACGGCTCTCACCGCCACGGATACGAACGACGTAACTTACATATGACAAACTTTATTCGAAGCCTTCAAGGAGGATTTATGCGTAAACCGGTTATCGCAGGAAACTGGAAACTTTTCAAGACAGGGGCAGAGGCGGTGGAACTTGTAAAAGGTCTGTTGCCTCTTGTTTCAGCGGCAAATAATGTAGAAATCGTTGTAGCGCCGGTCTTCACCGTGCTGGACAGGGTGAATGGCATTATAGCCGGAAGCAACATCAAGCTTTCGGCCCAGGACTGCTACTGGGAGGCGGAAGGGGCGTTCACCGGGGAAGTCTCCCCCAGGATGCTGCTGGATGCCGGCTGCAGTCATGTCATCATCGGCCATTCGGAGCGGAGGCAGTTCTTCGGCGAGACCGATGAGACGGTGAACAGAAAGATCAAGGCGGCGATCGCCTCGGGTCTGGTTGTCCTCTTCTGCATCGGCGAGACCCTGGCCGAACGGGAAAGCGGGAAAACCTTCGATGTGCTGAAGAGGCAGATCACGGGCGGGCTGGTCGGGATTCCGGAAAGCGACCTGGCAAAGGTCATTGTCGCCTACGAGCCGGTCTGGGCTATCGGGACCGGCAAGACGGCGTCGGACGACCAGGCGCAGGAGGCTCATGCCTTTATCCGGGCCGAGGTCAGGGGGCTGTACTCTTCTGCGGCGGCAGAAAAAATAAGGGTCCTGTACGGCGGCAGCGTCAAGCCGGAGAACATCGCCGGGCTCATCTCGCGGCCGGACATCGACGGTGCCCTGGTCGGCGGAGCCAGCCTGAAAGCAGACTCCTTTGCCGCGCTGGTGAATGCTGCGCAAAAATAGCTTTGAATCGGTCGCAAAATATGCTATTCAATTTAATCCCGTTACGGGACTAAAGAAGGAGCAAGCGATGTATTACGTACTAATATTTCTTCATATCTTTGTGAGTATCTCCATGATCGGGATTGTCCTGCTCCAGTCAGGCAAGGGCGCCGAGATGGGGGCATCTTTCGGGGCAGGCGGAAGCCAGACCGTGTTCGGCGCCAGCGGCGGCAACACCTTCATGAACAAGATGACGACCGGCGCGGCCATACTCTTCATGCTGACTTCGCTGACCCTGGCGCATCTGTCGTCTTCCAGGAACAGCTCTTCGATCATGTCATCCAAGTCTGCTCCGGCTCAGAAGAGCGCACCCGCAGCACCGGCAGTTCCGGCACAGCAGGGCGCACCTGCTGCACCCGCCCAGCAAGGCGCTCCGGCAGCACCGGCAGCACCGGCAGCACCGGGCCAGCCGGCGCATGCACCTGCAGCTCCCGGGAAATAGCGGTTTTTTGTTGACAGCGCAGGCTGACTGATGTAAACAGATATTTCTTTTTTTGCAGGCAGATCTGATAACCGAATAATAGTTTGTGCGGTGGTGGCGGAATTGGTAGACGCACCAGCTTGAGGGGCTGGCGGGGGCAACTTCGTGATGGTTCGAGTCCATTCCACCGCACCATTAATAAATCCGGCACAGTCCGGAGAAGACCGGAAGCCTTGAGAAATCAAGGCTTTTTCTTTTTCTGTTGTCCAGTACAATCCACTTTGATATGCTTAAATCCAGTTTATTTGACGGTGTTTGTGGGGGTGTTTTTGAAAAACACCGTCAAGACCCAGAAAAACACCGTCAAAAAAAGGGGGGGTCAAATGCCAAAGCGGGTTTTAGAGCTAACGGACATGGAAGTGAAGTCAGCGAAGAAAAAGGATAAGCAATATAAGCTGACAGACGGCAAAGGTCTTTATCTTCTGGTTACTCCCACCGGCGGCAAGTTATGGCGTTTTGACTATCGCTTCGACAGCAAGCGAAAAACCCTCTTCCTGAAAAGTTATCCTGAAATATCCCTTACCAAAGCAAGAGAGCAGAGAGATAAAGCAAAAGAGCTTCTGGCTACTGGCATTGATCCTGATACAGTAATCAGCAACAAAGCTAAGAAGCTGCAAAAGGAAGAGCTGAAAGCAGTTGAGCAGGAACAGGCTGTAATAGCTTCAAATACCTTCGAAAAGGTTGCAAGAGACTGGCATGCAAGCAAGGTAAGCGAATGGAGCGAAAGCCACGCTGACAGGCTCATGCGGCAACTTGAACGGGACATCTTCCCAGAGATCGGCAGCAGACACATTGCAGATGTTCAATTTACTGATATTGTCACACTACTCCGGAAAGTCTCAATCCGGACCCTTGAGACAGCCCACCGCCTGAAGATTGCTTTTCATGGAACTTTCCGTCACGCAATGATGCACGGATTGATAACACACAATCCGGCAACAGACTTCAGGGAGGTATTGCCGACAGTAAAACCAAAGCACATGGCAGCACCTACAGAGCCGAAGAAGGTTGCAGAGCTGTTAAGGGCCATTGATTCCTTTTCCGGCAGCTTCATTGTCAAATGCGCGCTTCAGCTTGCGCCGCTGCTGTTTTGTCGGCCTGGAGAGCTTCGCCATGCTGAATGGAAAGAGATTGATTTTGATTCAGCTACCTGGAATATACCGGCTGAAAAGATGAAGCTCAGAAAACCCCACCTTGTACCCCTAAGCCAACAGGTTGTTGACATTCTCAAGCAACTACAGCCGCTTACAGGCAGCGGAAAATACCTTTTTCCGTGTCACCGTTCACCGCTTCGCTGCATGTCAGAAAATAGTGTCAATGCCGGTCTCCGCCGCCTTGGATTCGAGAAAGAAGAGATTACCGGCCACGGATTCAGGGCAATGGCAAGAACAATGCTCCATGAGATTCTGCATTTTCAGCCGGATGTTATCGAGTCGCAACTTGCCCACACTGTACCGGATCGACTAGGCAGGGCATACAACCGAACGCAGTTTATAGAAGAGCGCCGCCGGATGATGAATACATGGGCTGATTATCTTGACGGGCTGAAGCAAGGGGCAAAAATTATACCGTTACGGCGGAATGCATGAAGCACTTTAAACGAAAACAGTTCCCAGTCATGGGTTTCCGGCCATTAGTTACTGCGACAGTCTGCATGAAAATATATTTGTTCATTAAAGGATTACTCTGTACAAATGGAATGAAATTGCATGGGAGGGGAGCAAATACAAGCTACACTGCTATATAACTATCACAAAGGAGAACTCAAATGTGGATTGTGATTCTTATCAGCTTAACATGTTTGACCATTATGTTAGTCGGAACAACGATCAGAAGTAGAAGGAAAACTGAAATAGATGCAACTTTGAGTTCACTTCAAGAGTTCGATTCAACTCAACAGATTATTGGTTGCGGCGTGGTGTCAGGGCTTGCGATTGATGAGACGCGGAAGAAAATTTGCCTTATAACTTACAACGACGGAGTATTAAACAGGATTTTTTCTTATAAAGACATTTTATCCGTTGAATTATTTGAAGATGGTTCATCTATAACAAAGACAGTGCGGTCGTCGCAGATTGGTGGCGCTGTTGTCGGCAGCCTTGTCCTAGGTGGAGTCGGTGCAATTATTGGTGGCCTATCTGGTAAATCCAGTACTTCTGAGGTGATTAAGCGCATTGATTTGCGCTTAGTCATTAACGACACTAACGTCCCATTGCATGACATAAATTTTATGAATACACCGTGCAAAAAAAGCAACAGCATTTATAAAGATGCTATTAAGCAGGCACGTCATTGGCATGGGATTATTGAAGTCCTAATCAAGCGGGCTGATTCAGAAGAAAGAAACCAACAAGCCAGCACACAACAAATATCATTGGAATCATCCAGTTTTTCGGTTGCGGATGAAATCAGAAAACTCGCAGACCTTCATAACTCAGGTGTGTTGTCCTCTGATGAATTTCAAAAACAAAAAAATAAGTTGCTTGGAACTGGCCTGGCTGTTGAAGGCGCAATCGGTTGTAATAACCTTGATTCAAATTTAGAGAATGAAACCACTGAGACAATTATATATGAATCAGATAAAATAGTACCTTTTCCAAATGTATGTCGTAAATGTGGCTTCAGATATGAAAAAGTGGTTTCAATTTGTCCTGATTGTATCATTGATTTAGAAATAGCCTAGATGCTTGATAGCTCCTCTAAAATTAAAACAAAAGGAACTCAATGTGAAAATCGAAAAATTTATCGGCATATCTAAAGATAAAAAACAAGTCAGTATTGTTAAAATAACAGAACCTATACCAGGCCATCCCGGTTTATTTAAAATACCAGAATACAAATTATCTGACGGTGAACCACTGACCCCACTAAATAAAGAGCTAACTATGT
>JBGQLM010000081.1:0-20490 GCA_041500085.1 Geobacteraceae bacterium | reverse complement strand
CGTCACTCCCAGAGTGGCACAGCCCAAATCCCGGAGCATAATTATTGATGAATCTGCAGACGTGACGGTGGACGCCGTCAGGAGCGGAAATGCCGGGGCCCATCGCCTGTGTTGCAGCCGGCACCACTCGTCTGCTTACCACTGTCGGTAAGTCAATCACACTGTCGACGCAAAAGCAGAGGCATGACGTGAGTGACGGCGTCCACCGTCACGGGCACAAAGCGACGCCCTCGCCCCTAATCCCAGAGCAGCTCCGTAGAATCGAACACCGGCCCGTCCTTGCAGACGCACCTGAAATCCGGCGTTTCCGCTGAATGGTTGACCCCTTTGATGACACAACCGAGACAGGCGCCCATCCCGCAAGCCATGAACGCTTCCAGAGAGACCTGGCAGGGGACCTGCATCTCTTCGGCAATCCCGGCTACTGCGCGCAGCATCGGGAAAGGCCCGCAGGCAAAGATCCGCTTCCGCTTGTTTCCGGTCGCCAGGTGCTTCATCATAACCTGGGTAACCAGCCCCTGGTCTCCGAGAGTACCGTCATCCGTCGCAACGTACGTCTCCACCCCCAGCCGCTCAAACTCGGTGATGCAGAGAACATCCTCCTTGCTCCTCCCACCGGCGAAAAGTCGCACCTTGTGCCCTTTCACCAGCTCTTTTGCCAGCAGGTAAAGCGGCGCCAGCCCGACTCCGCCACCAACCAGGACCTTCTTCTCCTCTTCATCCTCAGCAAGGTCGAAGCCTTTGCCGAGCGGAGCGATGATATCGAGGTGATCCCCCTGATGGAGGTCGGCCAGCATCCCGGTGCCACGCCCGACCACCTTGTAAAGTATCTCCAGAAAGGTCTGGTGACCGCAGTCGGTGAACGGGGTGACGAAAGTCCCCATGTCGTAGATGCCGAACGGCCGGCGCAACAGAGGATCGATCGCCCTGCTCACCTTCACCATCACGAACTGACCTGGTGAAGCCTCAAGAGCCGCCGGGGGTGCGGTCATCCGCATTCTGAAATAGCTCGGAGAAACTTCGACATTGGAGAGAACCTGGGATTGAAACTGCATGGAGAGGCTCCTTCGTGAATTTACTGTAAAGAGAATGATTTATACCATGAGTGGCCGTTTAAAATCAACGGCATCTGCCCGAAAAAACTCTTGGATAAAAATGACTGCATTTTGAATTGAGTTCTGACAAAACCTGCAATTTGTGGTAAATAACATTAACATTTACAAATTTACTAATATTAACTATCAAGAAGGCGCGGCTGAACATACCCGAAATTGACGACTGAGGTTCACCATGAAGTTTCGGCCTACTCTTATTACAAAAATCTCCCTTGTGACTTCCCTCTGCTTGCTTGGATTCATGGGACTGTTCGACTATACGAACACTCGGTATTTTCATGATGCGACAGTCGAATATGCTGCAAGCAATGCCGACCAGCTTGCCGAAACCATCAACCGCAGTGCTTATGCATCAATGCTGAGAAACGACAAGGGGAGTATTTTTGAAATGATCCGGCGTATCGGTGAGGGTGAAGGGATCACCCATATCCGTCTTATGGACCGTACCGGCAAAATAATGTATTCGAGCAGAACGAAAGACATCGGCAAAATCATCGACAAGAATGCCGAGGCATGCAACATGTGCCACAAAGCTGAAGACCCTCGACTTCATGCATCATCGATGCACCGCAGCCGTTTTTTCACTGACAGTGAAGGGCATGAGGTCATGGGATTTACCAAAGCCATCTACAATGAACCGGCCTGCTTTAACGCGTCATGCCATATTCATCCTCCTGATTATAAAATTCTTGGCGTACTCGACATAGTCATCTCGCTCGAAAAACTGAACCAGAAAACCAGTGATTACCGAAACCAGTTCTTCCTTATTTCCTGCATATTCATTCTGATGACAGCCATGCTCATGACCTTCCTTACCCAGATGTTCGTAAACCGACCGATACAGTTGCTTGTAGCGCATAGCGCAAAGGTGTCTGCCGGGAATCTGGACGTTAGAGTCCCTGTCACCTCTCATGACGAATTCGGAGAGTTGTCGGAAGCTGTCAATCAGATGACCGAAAACCTCGGCATAGCACGCCAGGAGCTTGAAGCGTGGGGTGCAAACCTTGAAGCGAAAGTCATTGAACGAGCCTGGGAGATCAAGCGGATTGAAACCCAGCTCTTCCGTTCGGAAAAACTGGCTTCACTGGGCAAACTGGTTGCCGGCATCGCACATGAAATCAATAACCCGCTTACCGGAGTTCTCCTTTACTCATCCATGGTTAACTCCGATAAACTCCTGCATGACGATCTCAAAGGCGATCTGGAAAGAATTATAAGCGAAAGCCGGAGGTGTGCCGACATTGTCAGCCGTCTTCTTGAGTTTTCCCGGGAAGCGATGCCGCATAAGGAAGCAGTTTCTTTGAACGACCTGCTCAATCAGATCATAATCCTGCTCCATCATCAGCCGAGCTTTCAAAATACTGAATTTGTCATGGAGTACTCCCCAACGTTGCCCAACGTAATAATCGATCCGGGACAACTTCAGCAGGTATTTATCAATCTGATTCTGAACGCCGGTCAGGCAATGGAGGGAGGAGGCACGTTGACCATAGCCACACGCCTGGATGAAGGAGGATTACTTGCCTGTGCCGACATCAAGGATACCGGCTGCGGCATGTCGGAAGAGGATCTCCACAGGATCTTCGACCCGTTTTATACGACAAAACCTGACGGAACAGGACTCGGACTCTCAATTTCATACGGAATAGTAGAAAACAACGCAGGAAAGATTGAAGTAACAAGCAAACTGGGGAGTGGGACCGTATTTACCGTCAAACTGCCGCTGCATGACGAATCGGTTACAGGTGAACCAGACTGAATCCTGAATTAGATGCTACAGATGTTCTTTTATCGAAATCCCCAGTTTTTTGAGCATACTCTGGAAGTTTGGTCTCAGAAGACCGGTCTCTTCAGCTGCACGGGTTACATTCCAGTTGTTCCGCTGCAGGGCGCTCATGACAAAGGCTTTTTCCAGGGTCTCAACCGCCTTGCCGCGAATACTGCGCTTTACCTCTTTCAACTCCTCCAGACAGAAAGGCACATAGCCTCCCGGTGGAACGTCAGCGACTTGCGAAGATGCATAGGCCAGTTCAAGGTCATCCTTGCGAATAATATCTCCTTCGGCCAGGACTACCGCCCGTTCAATCGTGTTTTCCAACTCGCGAACATTTCCTGGAAATGGATAGTTTTCAAGCAAGGCAAGCGCATCAGGTTCAATGCCGCGAATCTCCTTCCCGATCTCTTCGGTGTATTTTCGTAAAAAGTGGGCTGTAAGAAACGGAACGTCCCCTTTGCGCTCCCGCAGTGGAGGCAGTTCAATCGGAATGATATTCAGACGGAAATACAGATCCTCCCGGAAAGATCCTTCCGAGATCATCGTTTTCAAGCTCAGGTTGGTGGCGGCCACCAGATGGATATCAATATGAACCGGCTGAGTACTGCCGATCGGGGTGACCTGCCGCTCCTGCAGAACCCTCAGAAGTTTTGCCTGAGTAGTGAGACTCAGGTTGGACACTTCGTCCAGAAACAGGGTTCCGCTGTCCGCAACCTTGAAAAGTCCCACCTTGGTCTGAACAGCTCCGGTAAATGATCCCTTGACATGGCCAAACAGTTCACTCTCGAGCAGATTCTCGGCAAGAGAAGTACAATCGACAGCGACAAAGGGGTGATCCCGACGGGAACTGTTCCTGTGAATAGCACGTGCAACAAGCTCCTTGCCGGTTCCACTCTCGCCGGTAATCAGCACAGTGCTGTCGGTCGGAGCTACCTGCATGATCCGGCGATAGACCTTCTGAATCTCTCGACTTTCGCCTACAAAATGATCGAATCCGTGGTGGCTTATGATCTCTTTCTTGAGATACAGTTCATCCAGCATGACCGTACGTTTTTCCAGCGCAAGCTCGATCTTTTCCAGTATCTGTTCCGGCGTAAACGGTTTGGCGACATAGTCGACGGCGCCGTGTCTCATGGCATCCACAGCAGTATCAACCGTTGCGTATCCCGTAATCATTATGACCGGCACATCCGGCTGAAGCGCCTTCACCGCCTTGAGCACCTCTATGCCGTTCATTCCCGGCATCTTGAGATCGGTAATGATCAGCTCGAATTCTTTATTCTGCATGAGTTCGATTGCCACATGGCCGCTTCGGCATGTTTCCACGGCATATTTTTCCCCGTCAAGAATCCGCAGTAACCCATCCCGGATTACGGCCTCATCATCAACAACCAGAACATTCAGTCTGCCCATATTCCGCCTCCCGAACATTACACGGCTACCCTGCTTACGTTAGAAATTTTTATACATACACCATAGTGACTGATATACCCCTATCCCCGCGATGCGTCAACGTTTTACTTATCCGGTCCCCGAACAGATACGACATGCACCAATAAGTGTATACAAAAACCATACACCCCACTCTAACGTTTTTTATCTCATATCTACGGCCAGTTACGATTGCACATGACTCAGGATCGACATCTGGCGGTCCTGCTCTGTATAATTAAACAATACCAATTTACACAGTTACTTGCACGCAATCAAAAAAACAAAAGGTAAATCATCTTTAATTTAAGCACGTTAAGAATATTGGCATACTCACTGCTATATCTGTGAACAGGAACGACTCCACAACAGCAGCGCATGAAAGGAGACCGCCATGAGAACAGTATACGCAACAGTATTAGCGCTCTTTATTACCGGAACACAGGCACTGGCATCGGCAGGAGGAGGGGACGGAGAAGGACTGGGGCTATTCGCCATGTTTTTCATCGCCTTCGGGATACTGATCATCCTCTTCCAGTTCATTCCGGGGCTGATGATGCTCGGCGGCATGCTTGCCGCACTGTTCAAATCCGGCGAGAAGAAACCTGGTGAAGCGCTTGCCGGCAATGACAAAACAGAGTGAACAACCCGGAAATTTCCCTTCAGGGACACGCGAGGGCGAAATTATGCAAGGACTTCTTATAGTTGATGAAGACATGGATTGCCGGAAGCAGATGGCCGATATGTTCATTGAGGCAGGCTACAATGTGATCGTTACCAACTCGGTCGCTAATGCCCTGTACGGGATCCTGAAAAAAACAGCACAGGTTGTTTTGCTTGGAACCAAATTTGACGAACTTACAGCAGCCGACCTTATCCCGCTCCTCAAGCAATGCAACCGTAAACTGACAATTATCCTGGTGGCTGCAGACACATCGTTGCCACTTATCAGAAAATTACGGGCCGAAGGGATCTTTTATCACGCCCTCAAACCCGTCGATGCGGAAGACAGGGAAGAAATACGTCAGGCTGTACACTGCGCCTTTGAAAACCTGAGAATCAACCCCGCCTGACCCGGGAAAGAGACAGCACGGAATACCACAGAATCAAGGAGGGATACCATGAAACCCGTAATGAATCTCAAAACGACAAGCATGACCATTGCCATCTCTCTTATGGCAGCTACCTGCGCCAATGCGGCATCAACCAACAAGGTCTTCATGAGCAACACGCTTATTTTCCTGTTTCTCGGGCTCTGTGCAGCTGTAGTTGCCATCCAGTTGATCCCCTCCATAATAATGCTCTACGGGATGATCAAGGCAGCCCTGGAGCACAGGAAAGAGCATGCGCACGCCACGTCAAAGTCCCGGTGATAACCGGGACAACTACTATCTGCAGCGGAGGATATCGTCATGATGGATCAGACACTGTCGTCAATCGGGGAGGTAAAGGAAGTTTTTACACTCGTAGATTATTACCAGTACATCAAAGGCGTGGAATATCTGATCTGTATCGCCTTTTTTGTCGGGTTCCCACTGTTCTACCGCTATCTGCACCGTAAAGAGGATAACAACGAAGGGCAAAAGGCAAAGGTGTAACACTATGTGCCAAATGTCACCGCACACAAAGGAGAACCAGGATATGTTCGCACAAAGGCTACAGTTTGCCGGAATGTTTGTTGCCCTGTTGCTGGCCATGATTCCGGGATCGGCACAGGCACTATCGGTTCCCGATACTTTCCCCCTCAACCCTAAAGGGACGCTGTATGAATCTTTTCAGTTCAATCACGCCAAGCACATAAAGCTGACCAGGGAGTGCTCGGGCTGTCATCACCACACCACCGGCACCCTGGTTGAAGATCCGAATTGCATCAGGTGCCATCGCAACAGCAGCGAAAACAAGGTTGTCCAATGCCGTGGATGCCATCATGAAGATCCTTTTTCGGCTGCTACACTACGGGAAAAGAACAGCAATCGAAATGCCTATCATCAGGACAAACCAGGTCTGAAGGGGGCCATGCATCGGAATTGCATTGGCTGTCACACAAAAGTGTCCAGAGGTCCCATTGGCTGTAATGATTGCCATAAGCGGAAAAAAGCCGGTGATGAGTTCTACTACTCAGGTAATTTCACACCCAGGGGAAAGCCCGACAAGGGCGAGCATTAACACCCGCCCAACCGGGTGAAGCACATTCGAACCCAAGGAGAAGATCATGAAACGGAGAGATTTCCTGAAAGTCTGCCTGGCGGGCGGGGCAACCGCAACTATGGGAGGCCTGTGCGGCAAGGCCTGGGGCAGCACTTCATTCGAAGGGTACCCGGACGGCATGGGAGTCCTGGTTGATACAACTCGCTGCATCGGCTGTCGAAGCTGCGAAGCAGCCTGCAACAAAGAGCAGAAAATGCCCGAACCGGAAGTACCGTTTGACGACACGTCAGTGTTCGACGAAACCCGCAGGACCGATGAGAAAGCACTGACAGTAGTTAACCGGTACATACCCAAAGAGAGCGACAAGGGACCGGTGTACCGCAAACAGCAGTGCAATCACTGCAACGAGCCGGCCTGCCTCACATCATGCTTTGTCAATGCATACACGAAGACCAAAGAAGGGGCTGTCACCTACAACCCGAAAATATGTGTCGGCTGCCGGAACTGCATGATCGCCTGCCCTTTCAACATGCCCGGATACAGCTATTCCAGTGCATTCAATCCGGTTGTCAAAAAGTGCATATTCTGTTACGACACGCGGCTCAAGTTTGGCAGACCACCGGCCTGCGTTGATATCTGCCCGCAGGAGGCTCTAACCTTCGGGCACCGGAAAGATATTCTGAAGCTGGCCCACGAACGGATCAGGGAGACACCGGACCGTTACTATGACCATGTCTACGGGGAAAATGAGGTTGGCGGCACCAGCTGGCTCTACATCTCCAACATAAATCCGGACCAGCTGGGGATGGATACCACTCTCGGAAACGAGCCGATCATCTCCAACGTAAAGGATTTCCTCGGAACCGTACCCATGGTGCTTACCATATGGCCCGCCCTGTTCACCGGGATCCATCTGCTGGCCACCCGAAACAAGGATCACCATGATGACCACACAAACCATTCGGAGCAGGAGGATGGCAAGCCATGAAAACGATCATCGCACAGGGTATGAATACGGTTGATTCAATGGAGAAGAAGAGTGGAAAAAAATGGACCCTGCTGGAAAAACTGCTGCTTGGTCTGCCCCTTCCATATTACATCGGCCAGGCTCTTCGCAACCCTTTCAACTGGTTTCTGGCCCTGGTCTTCACTATCGGCATTCCAATGATTCTCGGGCGGTTCGTTTTCGGGCTCTCCTGGGTTACCCACAGCTCCAACGACTACCCATGGGGCCTGTTTCTCGGCTTCGGCCTCTTTGCCATGGTTCCTCTCTCCTCTTCAGGGTTCCAGATGGGTACTGCCTGCGAATTATTCGGCCGGCACGACCTTGAACCCCTGGAACGGCTGGGGCTCCTGAATGGTCTTCTGGGATATTTCTTCGCCGTTGTCTATCTCCTGGTTGACCTTGGACAACCCTGGCGTCTCCCCTACCCCATGGTGGTTTCCTTTGGTCCCGCTGCAGTATTGTTTCTGGTCGCCTGGCATGTGTCCACCTACCTTTCAGTGCAGATTGCAGAAGTCTCTACCAGTTTCTTCGAGTGGATTGGCTTTTCACTCGGGGAAAAGGCGATCAGGAAGATCACTCTCGGATTGACTGTTGCCGGCATTATCCTCTCCACGCTGCATCAGGGCGCCCTGGGCGCACTCTTCACATATGCGCCGGGCAAGGTGCATCCGCTCTGGTATTCAGCCTCGTTCCAGTGGCTCCACTTCTTTGTTTCTTCACTCCCCGGGGGGCTCTGCATGGTGATCACTGTCAGCACCATTGCCAGCAGGACAATGTTCTGGCGCTGCGACGAACGCTTCACGAAAAATCTGGACAAGGTGACCATCTCCCTGGCCAAGGGAGCTGCCATGGGACTGGCTACCTACCTGACCATAAAGCTGATCGGAGTCGCCCACGATAACAAATGGTCATATCTGGCAACCGGGTGGGGTGCATGGTTCCTGTTTGAAATCGGCATTGGCGTCGTGCTGCCGCTGGCTCTGTTTTCTGTGGGTATCCGCAAGAACATGATGAAAATGATACGCTTCAGCGCCTTTTTGACCGTATTCGGGGTAGTTTTGAACAGGTTGAACACGGCCATTATCACCTTTAACTGGAAACTTCCCCACCGGGAAATCCCCCAATGGCGTGAGGTAATCATCAGCCTGACCATATTCTGCATCTACATCACGGTCTACCGTTTCATTCTCTACCGGCTGCCGATACTTTATCAATGGAAAAGCGTGGAAGAACCTGCCTTGGCAATGGTTCCCGGCGCAGTCGCAGAACATGCCTATTCAGGTGGAACTCTTGGCGGAGAAGCCCTGCCGGTAGCGACCTACCGCACATCTGAAGCCGAGGATTACTGATTACCGGATATCACATAAGTGCATGGTTCCTACAGTTGTGCATCTTTTGAGATCACCAGGAGAGGCAGATGAAATTTCGAGCTACAGCCATCATATCTATGATCACCCTTTGTGGATGGTCGATTGTTACAGAGGCTCTGGAGATCAATGATGCAACCTTCTCGACGGAAAACGCCGGCAAGATCGTGTTCAGACACTCCACTCACCTGAAAAAGAAAAATGCCAAATCTCCCAACATCAGTTGCAAGTCGTGCCATAACGACAGCATGAAGAAGGGTGTCCACTATACCATGGCACAGATGGAGCACGGAATGTCGTGCGGACAGTGCCACAACGGCAGAAAAGCATTCGCACTGGCAAAATGCACGACCTGCCACAAAGTTAAAGATGTGACCTTCAGGGTCAAGGAAACCGGGCCGGTGAATTTCAGACACACCACTCACCTCACCCGTCAGCAGTGCGATGCCTGCCATAATGCAATCTACAAAACAGCAGGCAATCCCAGGGTCACCATGGCGGAGATGGAAAAGGGAGGTTCCTGTGGCGCCTGTCATAACGGCAAGACGGCCTTCTCGCTGGTTTCCTGCACCGCGTGTCATCCCGTAAAGGACCGGACTTTCAGTATAAAGACAGCAGGAAAAGTGACCTTCAGCCACACCTCCCACATTTCTCTTTTCAAGTGCGTTGACTGTCACACAAAAATCTATGAAACGGCAAAAAGCAAAACCAGGACAACCATGGCCGAGATGGAGGCAGGTAAATCTTGCGGCACATGTCACGACGGAAAAACAGCCTTTACCGTCAAGGGTAGCTGTGCAACCTGCCACAAAATGTAATGCGACCAAAGGGCGATCATCATGATACGTCCCATGGTTGGACATTACAGCGGAGGCCAGCCATGTTAAGGAGTTTAGCGGGCAGAACCCTTATAACTGTAGGACTTGTGGTAACCGGATTCGTAGTGGTCTGTTTCTTAATGCTGTACACAGGCATAAAGGATCTCATCGCACGGGATTCAATCCTGCACGCCACAAACCTGGCGGATACCATCGTAAAATCGACACACTACGCGATGTTGAAATCCGACCGGGAAACACTTGCTGCCATAATCAATAATGTAGGGGCACAAAAAGAGGTCGATCACGTCAGGATATTCAACAAGGCCGGAGTGATAAACGCTTCGTCAAATCAGTACGAGATCGGCAGGATAATCGACAAGAAAACAGAAGGGTGTGTCGCATGCCATATGAGTGCGATTCCGGCAACCCGTCTCGGCAGAATGGAACAGGCCCGCAAGTTCAGAAACAAGGCTGGCGTCGATATCGTGGCTATCACTGCACCGATATACAATGAGCCGCAGTGTTCAAACGCTGCCTGCCATTTCCATCCGCCCACACAAAAAGTGTTGGGGACACTTGACATCGGGCTTTCACAGGAGACGATGCTTGCAACACTCACTTCAATCCGATACCAGATGATAGCTTTTACGGCAATGATACTCATCCTCACTGCCGGAGGAGTCACAGCCCTGCTGCGTCGAAGTGTCTTCCTCCCTATGAGAAAACTGAGCGATCTCGCTGAAGAGGCCGATAGCGATGAAGGGATAACTTCACCATCGACAAGGTTCCCGAATGAACTTGACAGGATAGCCGATTCTTACTATAAACTCACCCAGAAGCTGCGGCAGACACAAGTTGAGCTTCTAACTACCCGCCAGGAGACTGCGTCCAGGGACCAGGGCACTGAATTATCCGCGTTTAAGTAATGCTAGTGACGCCATGAAGAAATCAAGATCCAGCATGAGGACAAGACTACGGCACTGTTTGTAGAAACTCAATCTGTACATACTTCTGAAGCGCGTCACGAAATCGAACTGGAAATAAAGCGGTTAAAGTTTCTTTCCAATCGAGGTTTTTGGGCGTTCTCTCTATTTTTGATCGTCTGCATGCTTGCATGGCGGGATTTTCCGTTGTTACCCCTCCCGGACACCATAACAACCGCTCTCGGAGCTCCGCCGCCGCCCCATTTCATCAGCATCATGCTTGTAATTTACACTTTTTCTGCAATCACTCTCAGCTTGTCGCGAATGATGGGAGGGATGGAACACAAAAGCAGTTTTTGTCACGTCGGATATCTAACCCTTTTTTTCATTTTCTATCACTTTGCCAAATCGCTTGACGAGAACTTCTGGGCGGTCTTAGGCGCCGGCATCACAATCCTGGGAGTTGAAAGTTACCGGATTTGGTCATTCTGTTCCGAAAATATCACCCTGAAGAATGAACAATTGGAGCACCTTGTCAAAACCGGGCAGCTGTCGACAGGAGAATAGCAAAGCCCTGTCATCAGCATTCTTACGCCAGCTTCCCACCGCATAATCCTGCCCGCGCTAACCAACCGGACCAATTGGCTGACAAAAGAGATACTCCATCATCAGCGCGTCCTCGCCGTTTTCGTAGTAGCGCTTTCTTTTTCCCACCTCTACAAAACCCATCTTCCGATAGAGCGAGATCGCCGACAGGTTCGACTCCCGGACCTCCAGAGAGACGAACGAAGCGCCAGCCTGCCGGCAGTCGTCGAGAACCTTCTGTACCAGCATTCGCCCCACACCGCAGCCGCGAAGATCCGGATCGACCGCGACATTCATGACATGCCCCTCGTCCAGGAGCTGCATCGGGCAGATGTAGCCGACGAGCAGTCCGGAACCATCGAACGCGGAGAGCGGAAAAGCGTAGGGCGAGTTCAGTTCGTCGATGAAGTGCTGGCGCAGCCAGGGGTGAGGAAAAGAGCGCTGCTCTATTAAAAGCACTCGGTCCAGGTCAGCTGCGGCCATCGGGCAGATAGTAATTTCAGGAGGGATTTCAGGCATATATGCAGCGCATGATAAGGCATGTAGAACCCCGTGTAAACCGCATAATCAGGGCTGGAAAGATTTGACTTTTCCTGTGCAATGGCATATATTTTTCCGTCATTCCAGAGGAGGCACAGCTTGAGCGAAGAGCGCATTACGTACAAGGATTCAGGTGTTGACATCGATGCCGGCAACACTTTTGTAAAGATGATAAAGCCTTTTGTCAAGGCCACTTCCCGGCCTGAAGTCATGGCAGACATAGGCGGCTTCGGCGGGCTGTTTTCCCTTAACAGCAGCAAGTACAAGAATCCGGTTCTGGTCTCCGGCACCGACGGCGTCGGGACAAAGCTGAAACTGGCGTTCATGGCAGACAGGCACGATACCGTCGGCATCGATCTAGTCGCCATGTGCGTGAACGATATCGTTGTGCAGGGAGCCGAGCCGCTCTTTTTCCTCGACTACCTGGCAACCGGCAAACTCGACCCGGCAAAGGCTGCGGAAATCGTGAAAGGCATTTCGGAAGGGTGCGTACAGGCGGGATGCGCCCTGATCGGCGGCGAAACGGCCGAGATGCCGGGTTTTTATGCGGACGGAGAGTATGATATTGCCGGATTTACCGTCGGAGTCGTCGATCGGGACAACCTCATCGACGGTTCCTCCATAACGGTCGGCAACAAGATTATCGGGCTGGCCTCATCCGGCCTGCACTCCAACGGCTATTCACTCGCAAGAAAGGTTATCTTCGAGCGTATGGGCCTTAAGATCGACAGCGTGATTCCCGGAATCGGGACCACGGTCGCCGATGAGCTGCTCAAACCGACAAGGATCTACGTAAAATCGGTGCTTAACCTGCTGCGGGACTTCACCATCAACGGCATAGCCCACATTACCGGCGGCGGACTCCTGGAGAACATCCCGCGTGTGCTCCCCCACGGCTGCAAGGCAGTGATCAGGAGAGGGAGCTGGGAATCGCAGCCGATATTCGACATCCTCCGGAGCGCCGGCAACATCGACCAGACCGAGATGTACCGGACCCTCAACTGCGGGATCGGGATGGTTCTCGCGGTACCTGAAGACCAGACCGATGACATGCTCATCCGCCTGTCAGGGCTGCATGAGACTGCATATGTCATCGGCGAGATTGCAAAATGCGATCACGGGCAAGAAACGGTCGAGATGCTATAGCAATGGAAAGCCAATGGTAAAAAGCAACCGCAAGATCAGGGTCGGAGTGCTCATCTCCGGTGGCGGCACGAACCTTCAACAAATCATCGACCGCTCGGCAGCGGGCGAGCTGGATGCCGAGGTCGTCTGCGTCATCTCGAACAGGGCTGACGCCTTCGGCCTTCAGCGGGCGAAAAAGCACGGCATCGCTGCCCTGCACCTTGATTACCGGTCATACTCCGGCCGTCAGGAGTACGATACCGCTCTTGCCGAGTACCTGAAGAGTTTAAATGTCGAGCTTGTCGTCCTTGCCGGGTTCATGCGGATTGTCACTCCGGTACTTCTCGAGGCTTTTCCGAACCGGGTCATGAATATCCACCCTGCCCTTCTGCCATCCTTCCCGGGGCTTGATGCACAGAAGCAGGCGCTTGACTACGGCGCAAAAATCTCCGGATGCACCGTGCACTTTGTCGATGCCGGGACCGACACCGGTCCGATCATACTTCAATCCGCAGTTCCGGTACTGGAGGATGACACCGAGGAGACTCTTTCCGGGAGGATCCATATCGAAGAGCACAGGTTGTACCCTGCGGCAATCCAGCTCTTTGCCGAAGGAAGGCTGACAGTGGAAGGTCGAAAGGTCAGGATCTCATGAAATACATCAGTACCAGAGGCGGAATAGATCCGATCGGCTTCAAGGAAGCCGTGATGATGGGGCTTGCAACTGACGGCGGGCTGCTGCTGCCGGCCGAGTATCCCCATTTCCAAAGAGAAACCATCGAGTCATGGCGAGGATTGTCGTATCAGGAATTGGCATTCAACATCATCTCACAGTTCGCCAATGATATACCTGCAGCCGACCTGAAATCTCTGATCGAACGTTCCTACGCTTCTTTCAATCATCCGGAGATAACCCCTGTCGTCCGGAAAGGTGGACTGAATATCCTGGAGCTTTTTCACGGCCCGACCTTCGCCTTCAAGGATGTCGCCCTGCAGCTGCTGGGCAACCTGTTCGAATACCTCCTGAAAGAGCGGGGGGAGCGGATGAACATCATCGGCGCGACCTCCGGAGACACCGGAAGCGCCGCCATATACGGTGTCAGGGGGAAGGAGAACATCAACATCTTCATCCTGCATCCTCACGGACGGACCTCCAGGATCCAGGCGCTCCAGATGACGACGGTGACCGACAGCAATGTCTTCAACATCGCTGTAAACGGGACTTTTGACGATTGCCAGAATATCGTGAAAACCCTGTTCAGCGACCTCGAATTCAAGCAGAAACACTCCCTTGGCGCGGTAAACTCCATTAACTGGGCCAGGGTTCTCGCTCAGGTCGTCTACTACTTCTACGCCTGGCTGAAGGTGACTGAAAGCTCCCGTAAAGAGGTAGTATTCTCGGTCCCCACCGGCAATTTCGGCGATATTTTTGCCGGATACGTGGCAAAAAGGATCGGGCTGCCGGTCAAAAAGCTCATCCTCGCCACGAACGAGAACAACATCCTGACGCGGATGGTTAACAGCGGCGACTATTCGACCGGCGAGGTAGTTCCGACCCTCTCCCCTTCGATGGATATCCAGGTGGCCTCCAATTTCGAGCGTTATCTGTTCCATCTTTTTGATGAGAATCCGGCCAGAGTCAACGCGGCACTCGCAGCCTTCTCGAAAACCGGAAAAATGAGTTTTACGAATTCAGAACTGGAGCGCGTCCGTCAGGATTTCAGCTCCTGCTCGGTTAACAGGGAGCAGACGATCCGCACCATCGCGGAATTCAGCAGCAGCTTCGGCTACCTTCTCGATCCCCATACTGCTGTTGGAGTAAGGGCGGCGCTCGATTCCGAGATTTCCGGCAGCGAACAGGTCTGCCTGGCTACGGCACATCCGGCCAAATTCGGCGATGCCGTGAAACTGGCAACGGGAAAGGAACCTGAACTTCCGCCCGGTTTGCAGGGGCTGGAATCCCTGCCGTCGCGCTGCGAAAACATGGATGCCGAGCTTGGCCTCATACGCGCATTTGTCGAGGCGAATGCGATATAAGCCTAAAACAGGTTTCACGCAACGACGCGACGACGCAACGAAAGGCTTTTAAACAAAATTCCTGTTTCATGGTTTTAAACATCACGCCATTTCGCGAAATATATTTAATTCCGGCTCATACTTGTCAGGTATTTGAATTTCGTCGCGTTCGTTGCGTCGTCGCGTGAATAATTGGTTGTTATAAGGTTTGTTTTCATTGACGGATTGAGCGGTTAAGTGTTTAATGCAGCAGATTTTTTGATTAATGGATTGCCATTTCTGGCGATTATCACCATAAAAAGGGAGGAAGAATGAAAAGGATCGTTTCATTGGCATCAGCCCTGCTTCTGCTCGCTTCTGTAGCAGTAGCAGCCGAACCGGCAGCACCGCAGGCAGCACCTGCAGCAGCACCAGCAAAACCGGCCGTTGCACTTACCAACGCCGACTGCGTAAAATGCCATGCCAAGCCGCCTGCTGACGTCGAAGCCAAGGGCCGGGCCCACAAGACCAAGGTAACCTGCCAGGACTGTCACCAGGGTCACCCGCCGACAACCAGGAAGATCATCCCTCTCTGCGGACAGTGCCACGAAGGCAAACCGCACTTCAAACTCGGCGGCTGTCTCCAGTGCCACAAGAATCCTCATCAGCCAAAAGAGATCGTATTCGGCCGTGACGTGACCGACCCATGCCTCACCTGCCATTCACCGCAGATCACACAGCTGAAGGGCAATCCGAGCAAGCACACCAAACTCGCCTGCTCGTTCTGCCACGATGTCCACGGCAAGATTCCGCAGTGTACACAGTGCCACAAGGCTCACTCCGCCGAGCAGGGCCCCGGCGACTGCAAGAAGTGCCACAAGGCTCACCAGCCGAAGAATGTCATGTACGCTGCCGATACACCTTCCAAGCAGTGCGCTGCATGCCACGCCAAAGCATACACCATGCTCATCGCGAGCAAGGCAAAACATAAATCGCTGCTCTGCGTAACCTGTCACCAGGAGAAGCACAAGATGGTTCCGAAGTGCCAGGATTGCCACGGCGTACCTCACGCAGCAGGCATCATGTCCAAGTTCCCGAAATGCGGCGACTGCCACGGCATCGCTCATGACCTGAACAACTGGAGGACAGCAGCACCTGCAGCCGGAGCAGCAGCTCCTGCAGCAGAACCGGCAAAGAAACCGGCTCACAAAAAGAAGTAATGCATTAACATTATGAATCAAAACGGGGAGAGCTTTGCGGCTCTCCCCGTTTTTTTTGGAGACTGAATGCCCCTGGTATGGAGCGACATAGACACGGTCCTTCTGGATATGGACGGCACACTTCTCGACCGTCATTTTGACGATCACTTCTGGCTGGAGCATGTCCCGAAGCGGTACGCTGCGAAGCATCATCTTCCCGTCGAGGCAGTCAAGGAGAAGCTTTACACCATGTTCCGGTCACAGGAGAACACGCTCAACTGGACCGACCTCGATTACTGGTCGGAGCAGCTGGGTCTGGATATCCCGTTGCTGAAACAGGAGGTCGACCATCTGATTGCCGTACATCCTGACGTGATCGAGTTTCTGGATTTTCTGAGGAAAGAGAAAAAAGGGGTTCACCTGGTCACGAACGCACATGGCAAAACCCTTTCGCTGAAAATGAAAAAGACCCGACTGGGGTCTTATTTTGATACGATAGTCTCGGCTCATGACCTGGGTCTGCCGAAAGAGGATGTCGCTTTCTGGGGCAGACTTCAGGAGAAGATTTCGTTTGATCCGTCAAAAACCATGCTGGGCGAAGACAGCGAGACAAACCTTGGAACTGCGGCCAGCTACGGCATCCGCTACCTGATTTTCGTCAGCAGTTCCAGCTCGAAACTCCCCTCAGTACCGTCGAGACGTTTCCACTCCGTAAATACCTTCAAAGAGCTTCTGCCTCACTCAGTCTGAAATTACCGGCAACTACTCCAGGTTGTCTTCGATCCTGATCAGCCTGCTCTTCTCCCGGATCATCTCCAGATGGTCGATCTCGGCGAGGGCGGCCACAATGTCACGCTCTGCAGCCTCATGAGTGATGATGACGATGGGCACGTAATCGCCGCTTCTGCCGGTCTGGATCATGGATTCGATGCTGATGTTGTTCCTTCCCAGCGCTCCGGCAATGGCCGCCAGGACCCCCGGTTGGTCTACTGCACTGAAGCGGAGGTAGTACCGGCTGACGATCTCGCCGATCGGCTTGATTGTCAGCTCGGCAACCTTGTCTTCCTGGAAACCGCGGGCTGCGACCCTCTGCCCGACCCCGGCCAGGATATTACGGGAGATATCCATGAGATCGCCGACAATAGCGCTGGCGGTCGGCTCCATGCCTGCGCCGCGGCCGTAGAACATGACCGGTCCGACAAAATCGCCGGTCAGGCGAATGGCGTTGAAAGCGCCGTCAACATCCGCCATCGGATAGTGGACCGGGATCATGGTCGGATGAACCCGCGCCTCGATCCTATCGCCGTCTCGTTTTCCAATGGCAAGCAGCTTTATCCGGTAGCCGAACTCCCGGGCAAAGTTGATATCTATGGCGGAGATGGCAGTTATTCCTTCGGTGTAGATCCGGTCGAACCGGACTTTCGTGCCGAAGCAGAGGGAGAGCAGGAGCGCCAGCTTGTGGGCGGTATCGACCCCCTCGATGTCAAAGGTCGGATCAGCTTCGGCATAGCCGAGCGCTTGGGCGCCTTTCAACTCATCGGCAAAGTCGGAGCCTTCCTTGGTCATCTTGGTCAGGATATAGTTGCAGGTGCCGTTAAGTATACCGAGGATCGTGGTGAAGCGGTTTGCCGCCATGTTCCCCTTTATTGCCGAGAGGACCGGAATCCCGCCGCCGACTGCAGCCTCGTACAGGACCTCGACCCCTTTTTCAGCGGCCAGAGCGAAGATCTCGTCCCCATGAAGGGCAAGAAGCGCCTTGTTTGCCGTAACGACATGCTTGCCTCTGGAGATCGCCTTCAGGACAAAACTCTTGGCCGGTTCATAGCCGCCGATCAACTCTATGACGATGCCGATCTCCGGATCGTCAAAGATCTCGTTGACGTTACTGGTCAGGATACCCGGAGCCAGTTTGACATGGCGGTCGGTAGTCGTATCAAGGTCGGCGATTCTCTTGAGTACCAGCCTGGTGCCCAGCTTGTCGGAAATCAGCCCGACATTCTCGCTAAGAAGCTTTACCACACCGGTTCCCACGGTGCCGAAACCAATCAGTCCAACGTATATGTCTTTCATATTCTCTCTCTCGGCAGAAATATTTAAAACTCTTGATACGGCCATTAAAACCCTGATGTAGGGGCGACGCATGCGTCGCCCGATTGGGCGGGTCATGACCCGCCCCTACGATTTATCCGTCAGACTCCGTGAAACCTCGTCGAGGATCCCGTTCACAAACGCCGGAGACTCCTCGCTGCCGAACTTTTTGGAAATCTCGATGGCCTCGTTGATGGTGACGTTCTTGGGGATCTCCGGGCGGCAGACCAGTTCATAAACCGCCAGCCGGATGATGCAGAGATCTATCTTTGCCATCCTGCCGAGCGACCAGTTAGATGAGTTTGCCGAAATCCGGGCATCAACGCTCTCTTTATTTTCCAGGTAACCGGTGACAAGCTCCCGGGCAAACTCCCTCGCAGAGGCCTGACAACGATGATTTTCCCAGAAAAGCCCCAGGGCAATCCTGGCCGGTGCCGGATTAAGCTCCAGAGCGTACAGCGCCTGGACGGCATGTTCGCGCCCTTCTCTCCTGACACCCACTACTTGAGCACCCGCAATACGTTGGCAGTCTCGATCGCCGTCACAGCAGCATCAAAACCCTTGTTGCCCGACTTTGTACCTGCTCTTTCGACTGCCTGCTCGATCGTATCGGTTGTAAGGACCCCGAAGATGACCGGCACTCCGCTGTCAAGAGAGACATGAGCAACCCCTTTCGACACTTCTGACGCGACATAGTCGAAATGCGGGGTGGAGCCGCGGATCACGGCGCCGAGACAGATAATGGCGTCATACTTCTTGAGCTCCGCCATCTTTTTTGCGGCGAGCGGTATCTCGAAAGCTCCGGGAACACGCAGCACATCGATTTTCGAATCATCGGCGCCGTGGCGGACCAGACCGTCGAGGGCGCCATCGAGAAGCCGTTCGGCTATGAAACTGTTGAACCTCCCGACAACGATGCCGAAAGTGAGTCCTTTTGCATCCAGCTTCCCTTCAATGAAATTAGGCATGACAACCTCCTGTAAAATCACCTTTCACTCTTCACCCTTCACTTTTCACTGGCCACTGTTCACAGATTTTCCAGCAGATGTCCCATCTTCTCCCGCTTGGTCTGAAGATACTTCAGATTTTTTGCTGTGGGCTCAGTTTCGATGGGAACCCGGTCGACAATGTTGATTCCGTAGCCTTCAAGGCCTACGACCTTCTTGGGGTTGTTGGTCATCAAACGGATATTCCTGATACCCAGATTTACCAGAATCTGCGCACCGATGCCGTAGTCGCGAAGATCCGCCTTGAATCCGAGTTCCAGATTCGCTTCTACCGTATCTTTCCCCTGATCCTGCAGCGAGTAGGCTTTCAGCTTGTTGATAAGCCCGATGCCCCGCCCTTCCTGCCGCATATAAAGGATCACGCCACGGCCGGCGCCCTCAACCATTGCCATGGCACTGTGCAGCTGCTCGCCGCAGTCGCACCTGCCGCTTCCGAAGACATCACCGGTCATACACTCGGAATGGACCCTGACCAGAACCGGCTCATCGGTCGTAACATCGCCTTTTACCAGAGCAAGATGTTCGAGCTCGTCCACATCATTCAGGAACGCCACAGCAGTGAACTCTCCGCCGTAAATAGTCGGAAGCGTGACCTCTGCGGCACGGCGCACCAGAGATTCATTCTTCATACGGTAGGCAACGAGATCGGCAACCGAACAGATCTTGAGACCATGCTCGACAGCGAACTTCCTCAACTCGGGCATTCTCGCCATTGTCCCGTCGTCGTTCATTATTTCGCAGATGACCCCGGCAGGCTTCAATCCGGCAAGTTTTGCGAGGTCGACAGAGCCCTCCGTCTGTCCGGTCCGGACAAGCACACCACCGCTCCTGGCCCGGAGCGGAAAGATATGTCCCGGGCGGGCCAGATCTTCGGCCTTGCAGTCGTCGGCAACCGCGGTAAGGATCGTATGGGCCCGGTCGGCAGCAGAAATGCCGGTCGTGACACCCTTTTTCGCCTCGATCGAGACGGTAAAAGCGGTCCCGAACGATGAGGTGTTGGTTGTGACCATCGGCGGCAGACGCAGCGTTTCGCACTTATCGGGAGTGAGGGTCAGGCAGATGAGCCCCCTGCCGAACCGTGCCATGAAATTGATCGCCTCGGGGGTCACCATCTCGGCAGCCATGGTCAGGTCCCCTTCGTTTTCCCGGTCCTCATCATCCACGAGGATAACCATCTTCCCCCGGCGGATATCTTCAACAGCTTCTTCTATGGTCGCTATGGGCATCTTTCATCCTTCCTGAATCAGTGACAGCGAGGGCCATTTCTCGCTGCAACGCCTCTGCTTTCTGCGTCGTCGTCGGTTTGTTCGCCATTTGAAAAGATCAATGACACTATCGATTATGGCGACATCTAGGAGGCTGTCGG
>JBGQLM010000080.1:0-20965 GCA_041500085.1 Geobacteraceae bacterium | reverse complement strand
TTGTCGAGGATACTGATATAGCGTGCGACATTGTTTCCTAGTTCAGGAACAGCCACTTGAGGTTCCTGTGAGCGGACAATGTTACGCTCTACAGGGTTATCGTCAGCAAAAACAAGGCTTTCAATGCCTATGTTGAGAGTTTTTGCAATCTCGCGAATATTTTCATGTTTGGGTTCCCAGTTAGCCTGGAAAGTTGAAAAATCTTCTAACCTCAGAATGCTGTCAGGATGAGTAAATCCTTCGCGGGCATTAGCGTCATCGTTTTTCGAGCAAACCGCCAAAATGATGCCCCTCTCCTTGAGCCCTTTCACGTACTGCTGAAATTCGGTGTAGGCCTCGGCTTCGGGTGTTTCCTTACCGATGCGGATTCCGTTGAGGCCGTCGTCACCGATGACTCCCCCCCAGAGTGTATTGTCAAGGTCTAGTACGAGGCATTTCCTGGTTTTGCCGTAGATGGCCTTGATAATTGCTGCAACACTGTCAGCTAGAAGAGGGATTGCCTCGTAACTCATGGCATATTTGTACGAATACCAGAAGAGCTTGTCATACCAGCGCTCAAGGCCAAACCATGAGGATAGATAGTTTATATCATTGAGGTAAAGGTGTTGTCGAAGCCGCGCCTGTTTGGAAAAACGCCGATTAAGTTCCGTGATGTAGCTTGAGCGACCATGCAGATCGTAACCGTCCATGTTACCGAGTACACGGTAATGAGGCAGTTCAAAGTTGTTCTGCACTACAGGGCAACCATACTTTGACATTGCTCGGTCCCACAGTCCCTGAAAGCGATTCATTTCTCTTTCAAGCAAAGCATGAACCTCAGTGTTGTTTTCCTGGAGTGTGGGGAACCTTGTAATGTTAACACTGCTGGTATGGATATAGATGATGTCGGGAGCAAACTCCTCCAGCGTTAAGTTTGAGAACATCAGATCTTCATAGAATTTATTGTACTCGGATTCATAGAAAATCGGCTTGATTCCGTCCTTGAGCAGGAATAATTCGAGCATGTCTTTAATTTCAGCTGTTGTGGAACCGCCGAGGATAGCTATCCGTTTTTCGAGCAAATCTGTTCGTTGCAACAGGTTTCTGCGGATGGCTTTCTTTTTCCGGAGCAGATAATGGGCATCGAAGGGATAATTGAGTGCTTCAGTCAACGGATTTTTCCTTTTTCAGCATACTTCAATAGCATTATTTTATTTGGCTTGCATCTTCAGAACTACTTGATATGCGTGAGGCAATAGCTCGTAATGGTGAATCGGTGCAATTTCACATTCCCTTGACGGAAAGTCTAACACAGTGCGCACAAAAAAAGCGACTGCAATGAAGCAGTCGCTTTTCTGTTCCTATGAAACGTGATGGCTAGTAGCGCATCATCAGGACACCGGTAGAAGTCCTGTACAATGAACCTGCAGCGAGTCCGCCAGTAGTTGCAGTAGCGTTGTCAGCATACACCGGCATTGCTGTTGGGTCCACTAGTAGTTTCCCGTCATTCTTTATTGTTAGTCTTTCAAAATAAGCACCTGTGCCATTGGTTCTTGTCCTGAAAGATATCCGCTGGGGAGCAATGTTGGAAGACACTGTTCCGTCAACAGTGAAGTTAATATCGGCGGTATTTCTTAACGCTCCTCCGTCATAAACAGTGCCAATAATCGAGAATACAAGGTCATTCACAAGCGGGGCGGTAGGCACTAACAATGACCCTCTTGCTCTTACACCAGAGATATTCCCCCTTAAGCCAGCTGTCGCTGTATTATCCGCTACTACAAAAGCAGCTCCAGCAGCGTTGTCCTGGGTAGATCCGATAAAACCCATCGCGCTATTATACAGTAATGTTCCAACCGGAGCAGGTGCACCTAATCCGGTAAGTCCCGTAGCTAAGTTTAGATGAATAGGGCCATAAGGGCTTGTTGTCCCGACGCCGAGTTTAGCACCTGTAACTGTACCCGAATCATCCACGTTAAAAACAGTGTTGGCCCCCCCCGAATCCTTCACAATCAACTTATTCACCGGCACTGCCATTACCGGGACTGCAAGAGCCACCATTGCTGCCGCTGCCAGTATTACTTTACAAATCTTCTTCATAATCAACCTCCTGTCCTTGTTATGAGTATCTAGCTTATTGGATTTTAACGCCGCTATTTAACCACTACCGCCTTTATTTCGCGTAACTTTTTTACTCTATCAGGAGACGCGGCATGATGCAATCTGCTATCTTCTATGCAGAATGCTTTGTAACCTATAGACGCAGTAAATGTACTTGCATTGTTAGTGCCGAAGCTAATGCAAAACCGGAAAAAGGAGTCATCGTCAAACTTACGTGACCGGCCTTTTCCGTCAATATCTTATTCTGTTCGCAAAGAGCCTGAAACTGTTTTTTTGTTTATATCTCAAGCTAACTTAATTTACAACCCTTAATTTAGTTTATTGTCTGTTTCTTCGGTGAAAAGCCTTTTCTCACAGGGATGAAGAGGATGAACAGGATGAAAGCTTTAAAGCTTAAAACCATATTCCAGGGATAAAGCCTGCCGGTTTTGCCTTCAATCCGTGTAATCCGTGGCTGATTGCCTTTTCTCTAAACCTAAGATCCCGCTTTTGCCTTTTTACTTCTTTAAACTTCTTCGATAAACTTCCTTGCGATGCCTTACTCTCAGAACAAGTACAGTGACAACGAGATCCTGAATGTCGCAAATTATCCGATAGTCGCCCAAGCGGTAACGCCACAACTCTCCCAAATCTCCCTTGAGGGCTTTTCCCGTTTGGCGTGGATCAGCTGCGTTCTCTATCCGCTCACGGAGGAATCTGACGATATCACTCTGTACTTTCCGGTCGAGCTTCCTGATATCCTTTTGCGCCGTTTCGGAAATCCTAACCTGCCAGGCCAAGATCCCTCTCCATTTCAGTCAGACTTACCATGGAACCCTTATGTTCAAGTGAAGCCATCCCAAGGATATAATCCTCACGCTCTTCAAGAAATTCCATAAGGGCCTGTCGTGCATAATAGCTTTTTGTCCGCCCGGTCTCATGTGCCAGAGCCCCTAATCGGTCATCAAGTTCATCCTCTATCCTGACAGTCATTGTTCTCATAAATCACCTCTATGTATTACATGTAATACATTATCATCCCGGCAATAAAATGTGAATCAATAAAAAAACCATTCTCTCAAGAAACCCAAAAGCCTTTTCTCACAGGGATGAACAGGATGAACGGGATAAAACATTGAAAATCTGACTTCCGGGTTAAAATCCAAATGACTTCAGTCTGGTTTGGCAGTTATCCGCAGTAATCCCCTTTATCCCTGTAGAAAATTGTTTTCGAACCTTCTGAACTCCAGTTTCGGACTCCCAAAATTTACCAGTAGACCCACTTCGATGCCAGTTGCCTTGAGATAATTAAGGACTTGAGCAGAATGCTCAGACGAAAGAGCCTTCACTGCTTTTAGCTCAAGAATCACGGTGTCTGCAACTATTATATCGGGGTAGAAATCACCGACCTGCTGGTTTCTGAACATGACCTTCAACTGAACCTGTGACTCTGCTTGTAACCCGTCTTCAGCTAGCGATATCAAAAGTGCCTTTTGATATACGGATTCAAGAAATCCACAACCAAGCTCATTTGAAACATCGAAACATATCTTCAGTATTCTTCCGGTCAGTATTTCATGTCTCAAAAATAGAACCTCCCTCACAGGGATGAACAGGATGGACAGGATAAAACCTCAAAAACCAAGCTGCCGGGTTAAACCCGAAAAGCCTTTAGCCTGATTTTGCAGTTATCCGCCTTGATCCCCTTTATCCCTGCAGAAAATTGTTTTTCGTGTCTCAAAAATAAAACCTCTCTCACAGGGATGAACAGGATGGACAGGATAAAACATTGAAAATCAGACTTCCGGGGTTAAACCCAAAAGCTTAATGCCTCGCTTTTGACATTATCCGCAGCTATCCCCTTTATCCCTGCAGAAAATTGTTTTTCATGCCTCAAAAATAGAACCTCCCTCACAGGCATGAACAGGATGGACAGGATAAAACCTCAAAAATCAAGCTGCCGGGTTAAACCCGAAAAGCCTTTAGCCTGATTTTGCAGTTATCCACCTTGATCCCCTTTATCCCTGTTAAATTCGCTACAGCACATCCGCAAAGTGCGGCCTGAGCCTCCTGAATACAACCGCGCCGAAGACGAAGGTACAGCTGGTGACAGCCCAGAAGTAAGCGGTCAGCTCGTAGTGACCCTGCCAGAACCAGACATGATAGATGAAGCTCTCCCTGTACCCTTCTACAATGTAATAAACCGGATTGAGCTTGACCATGTTGAGATATTTCACCGGAAGAATCTTGGCCGACCAGAATATGGGGGTCATCCAGAAGAGAAACTGGACGACCATGCCGACGATCTGCCCCATGTCCTTGAAGAAGATTATGACTGAGGAAGTAATCCAGGAGAGCCCGAGCAGCAGAACTATCGTACAGAACAGGTAGTAGAAGACCTGCAGGCAGTGAAAGGTTATCGGCACCTTGTAAATCATGAACATGAAGAATATGACGATTATAAAAAAAGCATGGAGCACAAGTGCGGAGAGTATTTTGACTATGGGGAGCATACCGACGCTGAAATTGACTTTCTTGAGCAGGAAGGCGTTTTCGAGAATTGAGTGGGTTGCGCTGCTCAGGCATTCACTGAAGAAAAACCATGGAATTATCCCGCAGAGCATCCAGAGCACAAAGGGGACATCACCGGCTGGCTGGGATTTGAAGCCGATCTGGAAAACGACCCAGAGGATGAACACATAGATGGTGGGATGGATGAAGGCCCAGAGGATGCCGAGATAGGAGCCGAGGTACTTGCTGCGGAAGTCCTGTTTTGCCAGCTCCAGGATCATGTTGCGGCGCTGGAAAAGGTCTTTAAGGAAGAGGAAAAACATGCGTAGGTAGATCATGTAGGGGATAATACGTGAGAGCGGATTTTGTGTAAACCGGAAATGTCAGAAGGATCTTTTGACAGATGCCAGGAGTCTTTTCTCAATCCTGTTGTCGAGATCTCTTTTTGCAAGGGTGTAGTCTATGGAGGTGGAAAGAAGTCTGAAATCTGCTGTCATACCGGCATTATAGTACATTGTCAATGAGCCGGCCGGGTTCGCCTTTTCGTATTTGGCTGATCCGTGAAGCGAGTACCGGTCAGTAGGGGAATAAGTCCCCGCAATCAAAAGGTACTGGACATTTCCTGCGGAGAAAGAACCCGCGGCCTTGGTGAAAGAGTACTCTTCCGTTAGCGTCGCAATATTTCTGATTAAACCTGTCCTGGTGAAGAACTTGTAGCTGTATCTCTGAAGAAGCTCAAGCTTTGTATTATCCTGGCTGTAGTCTTTTTGCGACTCATGCAGGAACCGCAAGAGTGCATCATTATACCTGTCCGGCCTGTACTGCGTCTCCGCCGTACTTCTCCAGTCCGTTGCAGTGGTGTCAACTCCGTTGTCCTTGCGGGTATATCTGGTATCGATTCTGTAGGTTATATCGGTTATGTCATAAGAGGCCTGGTAATTGACGGAGCTCTCCCTGTTTTCAGGGAGATCGGTTGCCTTGATGACATCATAGGTCCCGTCTAAAGAAGTTGAAAAGCGGGCATTTGGCGTCCATCCGGCGGAAACGAGGAGATAATTCCGCAGATAGTTCCCGACAACAGTGGTGCCTCTGCCTGTCTGAAGCCTGGTCGCATCGATATAGCCGGAACCGCTGCCGGACTCGATCTTCTCCTGAAATTTATACACAAATTTGCTGTTCGGCCGATAAATCGCGTTCAGGTCAATGTTGCTGCTCCATGTTTTGCTTGTGGATGATCCGCTGCCATCATCCGTGGTCCTGAAGTAGATTTTCGAGGCAAGTCCCAGCTTGTCGCTGAAACGCCTTGTGCTCGCCGTTTCCAGATCAGTGTTGAACGAGTATGAATCAGTGCCTTTGAAACCCTTGCTCGTAGTAAGGCTGACAGCGGGGGAGAGTGTGAATATTGAGCGGTTGAAAGTTGTCGCTCCAAGAGTTATCGTATTGGAATAGGACGTGTCGGCATTTGGTGATGACGACAACAGGATTTCTCTGCCCCTCAAAGCGGACATGCTAACGTGCCAGTCGGTATCAGAGCCGTAAATACCTCTGACGTAGAGCGGAACTTTTGCAACTTCGGTCAGGGTGTCATTGCTAAACTGACGATTGTAGTTCATGAAAGTTCTGGCGTCCCAACTCTGCCTCTTCGCTATAGCCATGAAGTTGACATCATACTCTTCCAGATTCCTCTCCAGAGAGGGGCTTTTCACATCTGTAAACTGGGCATCAGCCGAAACCTCTATCCAGTTGGTGAGAGAGGACCACAGCCTTCTACCGCGATGATCCACAAGACCCAGCTGAACCTGCTGCTGACTGTACTTGTCCAGCGGGTTGAGATAGTTGTCATAGTTCAAACTACGGTATTGAATCCAGTTATTCTCCTTGTTAAGCCCGGCGACGGCGAGTTCCCTTAACCTGTTGTCAACCCGATAAAAACCTGCAGAACTCTTGTTTGTAGTGTCGCGGTATTCAAGAAGAAAACGGGGCAGAGCCCGCAGGGAAGCTGTACGGGAATTCCCCGGCTCGAACGTCATGGAAACACCGGAAGAGGTGCTGTTGCCGTGACCTTCAATATTGTACATCAGACCGTCATTAACGAGACTGGAATTACTAAGCCCTGACTTCAGTTGCAGGGGCTGGTTGTCGTTGATAAATGCACGGAAACTGACGGGTATCTCAGAGCCATTGTAGCCGACTTCACCGGCATATTTCGCTCTTCCGAAGCTCTGCTTGATCGTGGTTTCCTGGGTTGGTTCAGAGACCTTGGTATTGAAATCGATCAGGTCATAACCGGCCATAAGAGTATAATATCTTGGCTGGGTCTTATAATAAAGATTTGTCGCCGAATATGAAATCGAATACAACTGCGCAAGTGAATTACCGCTGAAAATGTTCTTGCCGTTTTCAGTGGCATCGTACTTGACATACGACAGTTCGGCACTTCCGTTCAGGCTCGTCATACTCCACGCGCTTGAGGCAACTAAAGCGGCGGCTACCGAGAGAAGAAGTGCTGATATTTTAGCGGTTTTTGAGTTCATTACTCTGGTCCTTGATTACATTTACAATCTTAATGAGTGCAATAACCATACCCCTTACAGCCAAAACCGGGGAGGCCGTGCAGGCTGCAACGCCAGGTAATCATTACTATTTGTTATTTATTTTCTCTAACAATAGCGCTCTATTCAGCTTCTGCGCCATTTAACAATATCATGCAGGGATATGGCGTGAGAAGCGTCCGCAATGATGTCGGCAGGGAACCGTGCTGGAGGTAACGCCTCAAGAACAACCAAGCGGGAATCCTCTGATAAGTAATCCCAAGATGACTTGCAACTTCAAGCAAGCTATCACCGACCAATGGCGCCTGCGCGCCACGCGCCAACCTGGCGCACAAAAAAAGGGAGGGGGTATAAACCCCCTCCCTGGATCAACCTCTTATAATCTACTTGTTACTTGTTGTGGCAACCAAGGCAAAGAGCAGATTTATCCATTGTGTAACGAAGGAACGGCTTGTTTGCTGAATCGTGAACTGCGTGGCAGCTGCCGCACTCGAGTGAACGAGCTGTTGAACGGAGCGGATTTGCGTCTGCAGTCTTGAAGAGCGGCATTGTGAAGCCGGCTTTACCCATGGTTGAAAGGGAGCCTGCATGCAGGTCGCCCTGTGGGTCGGCAGCAGCAACAGGGAAGTTAACCGGATGGGTCGTGGAGAGGTTTGTTGTCAGGTTACCTGAAACAGCAGCACCCATTGCACCGGCAGCGCCCTGGCCGATTGTGAAGGTATCATTAGCTGCTTTAGCGTGATTTCTGTTTGTACCAATACCATCGATAACACCGGCATTGTATACTGCGTTAATTGATGTAACACCGTCGTGACAACTCATGCAGAAAAGTGAAGTACTGTCAGCAGTAAAGCCGGTTTTGAACGATACGTTTGCCATGTTAACGCCGGAGTAGAGGGTGAATCCTGCGCCACCCGGATTGATACGGTTCCAGAGGGGGATAGACTTGACTGCATTATGCGGAGCGTGGCAGTAAATACAAATCTGTGTCGAGGTGTTCGCTCCCTGAGTGTAAGAAAGTGCAACGCCACCGATCAAGCTGCCTTTCGAGAGGTCATGCTTGCTGTTTACGATGGATGCGCCGAATGCAGCTGTGGTTGCTGCCATGAGGCCTACTGCTGTTAGAACCAATACCTTTTTCATGCTCATTCTCCTTTTTTGTATTTGCCTGTCGTGCAGGCTTAATCTGACAATTTAGTTATTCAATAAGCAGTTAGCGTGCCAATGGTCTATATCCGAACAGCAAACATGTAGCAACTGCCTGTCTGGAGCGAATTAAAGCATTTACGGATTGGATCTGCCAAGCAATATATTTGGCATATTCTAACGTTAATTGGAGACGGTAGCTGTTATTCCACGTACTGCTGTTTGGTAATTTAACGGCTGCGGCAGAGCAGCTGCCTTTGCATCTACTCAGCCAGGATCCGCTATTTATTCCCCGGCTTCTTGCTTCCGGGAGCATCAGGCAACTTCTCGCCCGGGCCGCCCTCCTTCAGATACTTGAACTGCTGGAAGCGCATATTGGCCTGATCGGCAATAAAGATTGAATCATTTTTATCGATATCAATCCCCTGCGGCAACAGGAAGCCGCCCGGCGCCTCTTTCATGGTCTGGGTTATCGAGTAGGAGGTGCCGATCGAGATCAGAAAATCCCCCTTGGAGCTGAACACCTTGAACTGATTGGATTTGCCGTCGGTAACGTAAATATTGTCATCAGAATCGACGGCAACACCCTTGATTATCTGGAAATCTGCCCCCCCATCGCCACGCTCGCCAAATTTGCGGAGAAACTTGCCGTCCCGGTCAAATATCTGAATCCGGCAATTGATGGTATCGCCTACTATGACTTCTCCCTTGCTGTTCATGGTAATCGGTATGGGACGATTAAACTCGCCGTCCCCGTTCCCTCCCTTGCCGAAGGAAAAAAGGTGCTTCCCTTTAAGATCAAAAACCGCAACCCTGGCCTCACCGACATCAACCAGATAAATTCGCCCGCTCTTGCTGTCCACGACTATCCCGGCAGGGCTGGATACCTTGTCGGTATAGTCTATTCGCCTGACCAGCTTCCCTTTCGGATCAAGAACAAAAATCTCCTTCATGCCGGTTCCCACAGTATAAAGGTTACCGTCTGCATCGAGTGCAATATAGTAGGGAGTGATTGCCAATCCGGCATCAGGGTCACTGCCTCGCGCCCAGAACTCTTTCTTCTGTTCCTTAATATCAAATACGAATATCCCGGAGAGAACAATGTCCGTTACATAGACTACGCCGTTGCCATTCGATTTGATATCAATAGGCTTCTGAAAGAGAGTTTCACGCGGCCCGCCGAAAAGCATCTCCATGAATTCCGTTAATCCGCTCTTAGGGTAGTCATTCTCCCCGTAATATGATTTGATCCACTCTATCCTCGGGGTTTCAGGCGGCCTTGGCCAGAGATAGCGCTTTGTCATCTGGGGCCTTTCGGTAGCACAGCCTGCGAGGATAATAAGCGCGGTAACTGCAGCAAAAATAGATTTAATTGTTAATTTCACATTCATCTCGAACCTCCGTAAAAACTTTCTCGATCGCTTCACTTCTCCTGTTTTTGTACCTTTTTTCAAAACTACTTTTTGTGACACATCTGACAAAGCGCCATCTTGTTATCATCTCCGGTGACAAGGTAGTAGCGGGCTTTTCCACCGTGTGGATCGTGACAGGACACACAGGAAAGTTCACGTCCCCTGCCACGCTCCGACGGGTCCGGTTTGTCCGCAATCGGGTGACTGGACCCATCTCCGAGCGCTATAACATGAATGCCCTTCCCGACCGATTCATGACAGGAAAGGCAGAGCTTGTTCACAGGTTGACGCAACTGATCCGGGTTTTCACTTGAATGCGGGTCATGACAGACCTCGCACATGTCTGCGGCAATCGGACCATGCAGAAACTGGAACCCCTTCAGCTGCTTCTGTTTTTCCACATGGCAGTCAAAACAGAGTTTCGTCTCGCGTTTTGCCACAGCATATTTCGGTTTTCCCGAAAGAGGGTGGCAGTATGCACAGTTGTAAGTTCCGACCGGTCCATGCACGTACTTCTGGTTTCCCATTCTCTTGTGGCATGAGTAGCAGGCATTGTCCTTGTCGGCAACATCAGATACCTGTTTCTCCGTCGGCTTCATGTTGTGACAGGGGGTACAATCCTTCTCGGCATCAGGTCGATGCAGGGAGGTGCTCCGAAACTCCTTGGGGATATCGCTTTCCGTGGATTCAGGGGCGTAGTAAATCTCCGCCTTGAAGCTTTCGAGTTTCCTTTCTTCGACAAACGTATCGACAAGAAGCACGTTTCGCCCTTTGTCCCAGAGCGGCTGCAGGATAAGAAAATCTCTGAACGCCCGCCGGTATTCGGGTGTACCTACAGGTAACGGATCAGTTGCGACTCCGTTCACCGTAACGACCACAGTTGTAATCTCAGGGCTGCCGAGTTTTAAAATGAGGTGGCGGGACTGTGTGACGAAACTCGAAGGTTCGGGATAGATAAGGGTCACAGCTGCCGAAACAGGTGAGGCCGGCAGGAGAAGCAGAAGAAGCAGGGGGAGCAGAGCCCCCCCTGCCATCAACCGATTGAATAGCAGTGAAATGCGATTGGACATTCGGCGAAAAACCTCTTTCAGGAGATATCCTATTTTCCGCCGCCGCCGTAGCTGTGGAGACCTGAAAGGAAAAGATTTACACCGAGATAGCAGAAGATTGTCGCGGCAAAGCCGATTATGGAAAGCCATGCTGCACGCTTGCCTACCCATCCGCGGGTAATCCTGGCATGAAGAAAAGCTGCATAGACAAACCAGACGATAAGCGACCAGGTTTCCTTGGGGTCCCAGCTCCAGTAAGTGCCCCAGGCATAGTTTGCCCACGCCGCACCGGTGACAATTCCTAAAGTCAGCAGAGGGAAGCCTATCATGATAGCCTTGTAGTTGAGGTCGTCAAGCACCCGTATCGACGGGAACATTCCGATCACACTGCCTGCCTGGACCTCGGAAGAAACATCGCCCTCAGCCTTGGCCTTTATCAGGTACATGATGGATATCCCGCAGGCAACAGCAAAGGCTGCGTAACCGAGAAAGCAGGTGATGACGTGGTACAGGAGCCAATTGCTCTGCAGGGCGGGAACAAGCGGTTCAATCCCGCTGTTGAGGCCAAGCTGCGCCCATGACATGCCGAGAAGGGCAAACGGCAGGACGAATGCCCCGACTACCCGGTATTTGTATTTCATCTCGATGAACCCGTAGATCAGGATGATTGTCCAGGCAAAAAAGACTACGGACTCATACAGGTTTGACAGAGGGGCATGGCCATGCCCCATAGCGTAAGACTCTTTCCAGCGAAGGATTATGGCTGCTGTCTCGATCCCCCACCCGATGAAGGCGGTAAGGCTTGCGCCCAACCCGATGCTGCTGTTCTTCGTCGCAAGAAAGGCGAAAAAGAGAATTGTCGATATGAGAAAAAGGAAGGTTGTTGCATTAAACAGAAGTGAACTTGACATTTAAAACTCCTTAAACAAAGGTAAAGGTAGCTGGCATAAACATTATTAGCAATTATTATTTCAGAGCTTTCAGTTTCTCCACAAGAGCTTCGAATTTAGACTCGAAAGCTGCCGGGTTCTTGCTTGCAGTCCCCCCCATGACAACTCTTCCATTCGAGATCCTGATCCATATCCTGTTGTGTGACAAGAAGAACGCCATCATAATGCCGAGGGTCATAAGGGCACAGCCGGACCATACTACCCAGACCCCGGGGTCTTTCGCCACCTGGAGGCCAGTGTAAAGCTTTTCGTCCGCGCCGGCATATTGAAGAACCAGCTCGCCCTTGCGCTGCTCCTCGATTTCAGGATGGTTTTTGAATACGATGAACGATTCAGGATTCTTGCCCGGCATTTTCAACATGACTTTTGCAGCAGGCCCGGAGAACTCGGGCATAAACTGGCGCACATCCTGGGTTGCCTCAAGAACTTCGAGTGTCGCACCTCCGTTCAAGGTTGCCTGCTCCCCCTTCTTCAGGTCGAAGTGAGCGCCGCCAGCCCCTCCCCTGCGGCTTACATTGAAGTGATACAAGGATCCCTCGCCTGACTGACCATAACTCGACTGGTAAAAGGTGATCCCTTTGTATGAAAGCGGGTCATTCACTATTATCGGGATATTTTCATAACCCTTCACAGGCTGGCCTTTCTCAAGGATTGTCAGTATGCTTTTGAACTCCTTGGGAGCGCCGGTATCGTAATAAGAGACGGAAAACTTCTCCAGCCTGACGGCAAAATCCAGCTTAACAGCCTTGTCCCCCGGAGCATATACCGTATCTATCGCCATACCCTCGGGAATGTTGACCATGGCCTTGTAGCCGAAGAAAGAGCCGATCAGTGCACCGATAAAAATGATGATGATGCTCAGATGGACGACATATACACCCAGACGGCACCAGGGCATTTTCTGGGCAAAGAGATGGATTGAGCCATCCTTTTCGGTAACTACGGGGGAAGAGACGGAAGTTGCAAGAAAATCTTTCATCTTTGCAACTGCATCGCCGGAAATCTTGAATTCATGAGTAAGCGCAAGTGACTTCTCAAGGTTCTCATCCATGACCAGCTGAGGCTCGGAGACCATCTTCCATACGCGGGGGAGGCGTTTTATGGAACAGGCGACCAGGTTAACGGTAAGAAGGTAAAGGAGCAGCATGAACCACCAGGAGTGGTACATATCAAAGAAGCTGAGGCTCTGGTAGAGCTTGAACTTTGACTCGCTTATTGTCTGCAGATACTCCGGCGGAATATTTCCTTGCGGGACTACCGTTCCGATTATTGATGTAAGTGCGAGCCCGATGAGAAGGGAAATGGACAGTTTGAGGGAGCAGAAGAAGTCCCAGAGCGACTCAATGAAGTTCCGTTTGTTAGTTGACAAGACAAACTCCTAACTATTATTGGTTTTTATTCAAGATCGTCATTATATAGAAAAAGATATTTCAAAAAAAGCAGTTTTTGGACTCAAACAAAAAAAAGGGGTGACGCTTGTCACCCCTTTTGAGTCGATACAATTCGGAAATATTACTTGTGACACTCTTTGCAAGCCGTAGGACCTTTTTTCATGTCTGTATGGCAGCCTTTGCAGGTCTTGTGAGCCCAGTCCTTACCGAAACCTTCAATCTTGCCAGGAGCCTTCTCATGGCACTTCTTGCAGTCACCGACAGTAGCCTGGTGAGCCTTGTGATTGAACTTCACGTTTCTCTTCATTTCGATTACGTCTGCACCGAATGCAGTGCCTGCGAAAGCCACTAGAAAAAGAACTGCAATAACTTTCTTCATTTAAACTTCCCCCTTGGTAATATTGGTGAATTTTGTGAAAAAGTTAATTCAAAACCCATTTCAAGTCAAGAAAAAACTCTACTCCATCAGCCTCTGCTGCAGTGCGGCGTCCTTTACAGCCACCTCGTCCGACAACCCGGCCTTATACTCTGCAAATCTTGCCGAAAGCCCGGGATCAGCGATTGAAAGGATCTGTACGGCAAAAAGACCCGCGTTCTTCGCCCCGGCTTTCCCGATTGCCATAGTGGCTACCGGTATCCCGCCGGGCATCTGAACCATCGCGTAAAGAGCATCAACACCGTTCAGTGCCCCGCCCGGCAGTGGGACAGCGATTACCGGAAGGGTCGTCTCTGCCGCCACGACTCCTGCCAGGTGAGCTGCCATCCCTGCACCGGCGATGACAACCTTGATCCCGCGTAAAGCCGCACCTGAAGCCAGCTCGGATGTCCGTCTAGGAGAGCGGTGAGCGGAAGAAATATGCATCTCGAAACCGATGCCAAACTCCTTCAGAATCTTTGCTGCCTCCTCCATAATCGGGAGATCCGTATCACTCCCCATAAGTATCAATACTTCTGGATTCATAATTTCCCTCATCTGGACTTGAATATGGAAGGCGAAACTAGGCCCATTTTTGCCATCCGGAACTGGAGCGCCGTTCCCAGCACCCCAAAACCGTACTTTACGCTTCTTCTGAAGTTGATTGAAGATGCTTCGGGGAAGTATTTGGTCGGGCAGCTGACCTCACCAATCCTGAAATCCGCCCATACGATCTGGGCAAGCATCTGATTGTCGAATACAAAATCATCGGAATTCTCGTCAAGGGGAAGTCTCTCAAGCACCTCCCGAGAGAAGGCGCGATAACCCGTGTGGTACTCTGAAAGCTTGTGCCCGAGCAGCAAGTTTTCGACAAGGGTGAGAATCCTGTTGGCGATATATTTATAGAGGGGCATCCCTCCCTTGAGAGCTCCAATGCCGAGTATTCTCGATGCAAGCACGGCATCGAACTCCCCGAAAGCGATCATTGCCGATACGGCAGTTATGAGTCGCGGCGTATACTGATAGTCAGGGTGAAGCATTACCACGATGTCAGCTCCAAGAGATAGCGCAGTCCGGTAACAGGTCTTCTGATTGCCGCCATACCCTTTATTCTTTTCATGAACGATCGTATGTATTCCGAGTTTCCTTGCGACTTCAGCCGTATCGTCACGACTCGCATCATCAACCAGGACTACCTCATCCACAAACTCGAAAGGGATCTCATGGTAGGTCTTTTCGAGAGTTTTCGATGCATTATATGCAGGGAGAACAACAACTATCTTTTTACCATTCAGCATAGTTTTTTTCACCTTTCGCACTTAACCACTCAAACTTAACCACTCAACAGTTCTATCTCCCCATAGCCTTCTTCCCAATGTCGGAACGGAAATGTGCACCTTTCCAGCTTATGGCAGACACCCCCTCATAGGCCTTCCTTATGGCATCAGCGACGGTAGCACCTCGTCCGGTGACGCCAAGGACCCTCCCGCCGCTTGTCACAAAACGCCCGTCCTTCTCTCCCGTCCCGGCATGGAAAACAACCAGATCCTCGATCCGGGAGGCAGCGTCGAGACCGGATATCTCGTCACCCCTGGGGTAGTCGGCCGGGTATCCGGCTGCAGCCATGACCACACAGACTGCAGCCATGTCGTGCCACTCTATCTTTATCCCGGAAATGTCCCCTTCGGCAACCGCCATCAGAATCGGGACGATGTCCGACTTCATCCTCATGAGAAGAGGCTGGCACTCCGGGTCGCCGAATCGCGCATTGAACTCAAGTGTTTTAACGGAGTCGCCATCGATCATCAGACCGGCATAAAGAACCCCGCGATAGGGTCTGCCCTCTGCTGCCATCCCGTCCACTGTCCGGCGCATGACCTCGTTCATCGCCTTCTCATGGATTGCCGGAGTCACCACAGGTGCAGGAGAATATGCTCCCATACCTCCGGTGTTCGGGCCTTTGTCTCCATCATATGCAGCCTTATGGTCCTGTGCGCTTGCCAGCGGAACAATGTTCCTGCCGTCGGTAAAGGCAAGGAAAGACGCCTCCTCCCCGCGAAGGAACTCTTCGATCACCACCCGTGAGCCGGCATCCCCGAATGAGTTGCCGGAGAGCATCTCATTCACGGCAGAAACGGCCTCATCCTCGCTCTGTGCAACGATTACACCTTTGCCTGCGGCAAGCCCGTCAGCCTTCACGACAATAGGTGCGCCGTGTTTCCTGATGAATGCGACAGCCGGTTCGACCTCGGTAAACACCTCGTAGAATGCCGTCGGGACATCATACTTCTTCATCAGGTCCTTGGAAAACGCCTTGCTTGCCTCGATAAACGCGGCATTTCTTCGTGCGCCGAAGATCCTGAGCCCGTATTCTTCGAAGAGATCTACAATCCCCAAAGATAGAGGCAGCTCCGGCCCGACAACGGTCAGGTCTATTCCCTCCCTTTTTGCAAATGCAAGCAACTCGGGCAAGGCCTCGACTTTTATCGGGATATTTTCTGCAATGCGGCCGATACCGGGATTTCCGGGTGCACAGTAAATCTTCTCAACCAGGGGTGACTGCATTATCTTCCAGACAAGTGCATGTTCCCGCCCACCACCGCCGATTACCAGTATCTTCATATAACCCCCTGATTACGTTTTGAACCAAGAAAGAAGTGCTCAATAATCAGTGGCGGAAATGCCTCATTCCAGTGAAGACCATCGCCATCCCGTGCTCATCAGCGGCTGCTATCACCTCGGCATCCCGCATGCTCCCGCCCGGCTGTATCACGGCAGTGATGCCGACAGCAGCAGCATTGTCTATACCGTCACGGAACGGAAAGAAGGCATCTGACGCCATTACAGCGCCCTTGACCTCAAGCCCGGCATGCTCGGCCTTGATAGCGGCAATCCGCGCCGAGTTGACCCGGCTCATCTGACCGGCGCCCACGCCCACCGTCATCCGGTTCTTCCCGTAAACGATCGCGTTTGACTTGACGAACTTCGCGACTTTCCAGGTAAAGAGAAGATCGATCATTTCGGCCTCTGTAGGAGCCCTTTTGGTGACCACCTTCAGCTCGCCGGAAAGCAGAAGATCGGCCTCCTGCACCAGCATCCCGCCGTTCACCCTCTTGAAATCGAGCCTTGCGGCCGTCCGTGCCGGCCACATGCCGCACTCCAAGAGCCGCACATTCTTTTTGGCCGCAACGATTTCGACCGCCTCCGGAAGAACCTTGGGAGCTATGATGACCTCAACGAACTGACGGTCGACAATAGCCTGCGCCGTCGCTCCGTCCAGATCACTGTTTATGGCAATTATCCCGCCGAAAGCCGACTCGGTATCGGTCGAATAGGCTTTTTCATAAGCCTCCAGAACAGTTTTGCCGATGGCTACCCCACAAGGATTCGCATGCTTGACGATTACGCAGGAAGGCCCTTCCATGAACTGCTTCACGCACTCCAGGGCCGCATCGGTATCGGCGATATTGTTGTAGGAAAGCTCCTTACCCTGAAGCTGCCGTGCTGTCGAGATCGATGCCTCTTTCACGTTCTTTTCTACATAGAAAGCTGCCGCCTGATGAGGATTCTCACCATAGCGCATCTCCTGTATTTTCCGGTACTGGGTCGTAAGTGTCGCGGGGAACCTGTCTACCCCCTCGCCTAACCTTGTGCCGAGCCAGTTGGATATGGCACCGTCGTATGCGGCAGTATGCTGGTAGACTTTTACCGCAAGGCGAAAATTCGTACCCTTGCTCACGGAACCGCCGGTTGCAGCCATCTCTTCGAGAACAGCCCGGTAATCTGCACAGTCGACCAGAACGGTCACATCGGTGTTGTTCTTGGCGGCTGAACGGAGCATGGTCGGTCCGCCTATATCTATGTTCTCTATTGCATCCTCAAGGGTGCAGTCCGGCTTGGCAACAGTAGCCTCGAACGGGTAGAGATTCACGACCACCATATCGATGGGCTCGATCCCGTGCTTCTTCATGGTCTCGACATGCTCGGGATTCCCCCGCATACCCAGAAGACCGCCGTGGACCTTGGGATGAAGGGTCTTCACCCTTCCGTCCAGCATCTCCGGGAAACCGGTGAAGTCGGATACATCCTTGACGGTCAGTCCGGCTTCGCGCAACAGCTTTGCAGTCCCGCCGGTAGACAGTATCTCAATCCCGTAACGTGAAAGCTCTTTCGAAAATTCGATTACCCCGGTCTTGTCCGATACGCTGACCAGTGCCCGTGTTATTTTTGCCATTGTATCTACTCCTTTGGTTATGATGCGAAATTGATATGTGCCATAAAATATTGCTCGAAAAGCGGTGTCCCGGAAAGCGGGATAATTCTGAGAGATGATGAAAGGCTCTCTATCAGCGGACCTGGGTCAGGGGAGATGAGCGAACGGATAACTCCTGACAGCGCTCCTTCCCTTACAAATCGCGAAGTTTTTACCATGTTTTGAGTCAGAACACCAATAGTTTTCAGGCTCTCGAACGAAAGGGCTGCTCCGAATGAGCCGGTAAGGACTACCTCTTGCAAAGAGTCTCCGGTAATCCCGGCCCTGTCAAGGAGCACCTCCATACCTGCCCGGACTGCTCCTTTTGCCAGCTGAATCTGCCGGATATCCCCCTGGGTAAGCGACACGGAACTGCCTGCATCACGGTAGATCAGGAACTGGCGCTCTCCGCCCTTTTCCTGAATCCTGCTCCCCAGAGGGGATGATATCTCCGAAGGGTCCAGAATACGGCCGGTCTCATCAAGCAACCCTTCTTCAAGAAGCAGTGTCACCGCATCAATCACTCCGGAGCCGCAAAGCCCTACAGGACTGGCATCTGCAATAGAAGCAGTGACAAGTCGCCCCTCATTCTGCCGGACCGAGAAGATCGCACCGGGGAGCGCCGCCATGCCGCAAGAGAGATTCCCGCCTTCAAAGGCCGGTCCGGCAGCGGCAGAGGTCGCAAAGAGTTTTCCTCCCGACAGCAGTGCTATTTCGCCGTTCGTGCCGAGGTCGAGGAAAAGAGCAGGATCGGGGATCGGGGATCTGGGATCGGGGAAACCGAGACCATAGAGAAATGCCACTGTGTCCCCGCCGACAAACCCGCCCGGGGAAGGGAAAACGTACACCGGAGCACTGACGGACCATCCGAGCTCCTGCGCGTCGATACGATGAGCCCCTGTGATCCTCGGCCGGTACGGAGGATGGGCAATCGACTCGACCGGAAGTCCAAGCAGCAGGTGGCTCATGGTCGGATTTCCGGCAATCGCAACGATTTCAACGGCACCTGCGTCCAACCCCGCAGCAGCAAGCAGCTCTCCGGCAATCCTTGAGAGCTCTCTGTTGACAAGGTTCTGAAGCTCTTTCAGGTTTTCAGGGGACCGGGTGGCGTACTCCAGCCGTGATACGACATCCAGACCATGGACTCTCTGCGGATTAAGGCTGCCGATCCTTGCAAGGATCTCTCCCCCAGGCAGAGTTATCAGGGCAGCTGCGATAGTAGTCGTGCCGAGGTCTATCGCAATAGCAACTCTTTCAGATGAAGGCAACAGCACTCTCCCCTCCGGGCTGAACCGAACCTATGGCCGCGGCAAACAGGCCCTCTTCCGAAGAGATTTTGAGAAAATTCTCCGCAGCTTCCGGCGACAGCGAGATCAGCAACCCGCCGGAGGTCTGCGGATCGAAGAGGGGAAGAAGCCTGTCAGCAGAAGGTGGCAGCCCGGAGATGTTCCGGCCGAAGTGGTCCCGGTTACGGTAAGCACCTGCCGGCACCATCCCTTCGGCAACCAGATCCGCAACGCCGCTCATCAGCCGGATCTCTTCGATCTCAAGACAGAGCGTGACCCCCCTCAAGCCCGCCATCTCGCAGGCATGACCGATCAGACCGAAGCCTGTGATATCGGTTGCCGCAGAAGCTCCGCACTGGAGCATCAGCTCCGAAGCACGACTGTTCAATCCTGTCATCCACATCACTGCTTCGCGTACCTGCCCGGCAGAGGCAAGCCCTCCCTTTATGGCAGTAGAGATGATCCCGGTGCCAAGCGGCTTGGTCAGGATCAGCCGGTCTCCGGGACGGGGAGTATTGTTCCTGACTATCCGCTCAGGATCTATAAGTCCGGTAACGGCAAGTCCGTACTTGAGTTCGTCATCCTCGACCGTATGACCTCCTGCAAGGCATACTCCGGCTTCTTTCATTGCCTGACTGCCGCCGCGCAGAATCTCCGCCAGTATTTCCCTGTCCAGGGAGCAGGCCGGGAAAAACACCAGATTCAGCGCAGTCACAGGGCGTCCGCCCATTGCATAGACATCAGATATGGCATTGGTCGCAGCAATCCTGCCGAAGGTGAACGGATCGTCCACCAGAGGGGTGATTACATCGACCGTCTCGACAAGGGCCAGTTCGCGAGAGATCCTGTAGACTCCCGCATCATCCGAACTCTCGGGGCCGACAAGAAGTGAAGGGTCTTTTGAAGAGCCGATTCCTGCAATTATTTCCTCCAGACCCGCCGGGCCCAGTTTAGCGGCTCAACCGGCAGCCTTGACCAGCTGGGTCAAGCGTATTTTTTCAGTCAACAGGATCACCCCCTTTCACTTTTTTGCACGAGCAATTCAGGAGATGTATACCCGCGGCACCCTCTTGCTGATCCCGCAGAAGACCTCATAGGGGATGGTTCCGGACCATTCTGCTATCTCTTCGGCCCTGACACAGTTACCCGCGCCGTCTGCCCCCATCAGCACCACCTCATCTCCGGTCGAGACATCAGGAATACCGGTCACATCGATCATTATCCAGTCCATGCAGACCGTCCCTATGACCGGAGCGCGAATCCCTCTTATCAGTACTTCACCCTTATTGGTAAGTGATCGGCGGTATCCGTCAGCATATCCAACCGGCACGCTCGCTACCCGGGACTGCTCTTTTGTGGTATAGCGCCTCGCATAACTGATGTTTGTGCCCGGCTCGACCCACTTGAGCATTGCGACCTTGCTCTTGAGTGCCATGACAGGCCTTACATCCATCAGCTCTGAAAAATCCGGGGAAGGAAGAGATCCGTAAAGAGCGATACCGGGACGCACCAGATTGCATCCGGAGAGGTCAAGCCTGAAAGCTGCTGCACTATTGGCGATATGGCGATAGCGGGGGCTCATTCCCAGCCCCTCTGCACTCCTTACCGCATCCATGAAGGATTTTAACTGGTTATCGGTATAATCTCTCCCGGAGTCGTCCAGTTCGTCGGCAGAGGCAAAATGGGAAAGGATCCCTTCCAGTTCGATGTTCTCCAGTTTCCGCAGTTCGCTGAAAAACTCCGGCGCATCGGCAGCGGGTATCCCGAGCCGCCCCATCCCGGTATCGATCTTTACATGGATCTTCGCCTTCCGGTAGAGCCTGCCCGCAACCTGATCCAGCGCTTTTGCCTGGCTTATGTCAAAAACAGTTGTCGAGAGGTTGAAGCCGACGCACTTCTTCTCCTGCCCGGGGTAGATCCCC
>JBGQLM010000079.1:0-21029 GCA_041500085.1 Geobacteraceae bacterium | reverse complement strand
TGCCCTGCAGCAACGTGATCGTCTGATATCCGCAGACCTCACCGGACGGTTCGAGCAAAAGGCGCGCAAAGTCGTTCACGAAGCAGTCAATCCGCTCGGCATCATCAACAACTACCTGCAGATTTTTGCCGGAAAACTGGGAGACGGCGCCGACGGACAGCAGGAGATGGCCATCCTCAAAGAGGAGATATCCAGGGTCGAACGTATCATCCGCAGGCTGAACGACCAGCCCGGGCAGCCTCTGCCGTTCGAGAGTGTCAATGTCAACGCTCTGATCGAGGGGATGCTGGTGCTCTACGGTGAATCGTTGTTTGAAGCACGCAAGATCGATGTCGATAAGCAGTTGACTCACGGACTTCCGCCGGTCAGGGCAGACCGGGACAGCCTCAAGCAGATTCTTTTGAACCTCTGGAAAAACAGTGCCGAAGCGATGCCGTCTGGGGGGAGTTTCCTTGTTTCGACTGCATTCACCGGCCAGGAGAGTACCGGCTGTCAGGTTGAGATTTGCCTGAGTGACTCGGGACCGGGGATTCCGGCAGATGTCAGGGAGCGGCTCTTCCAGCCATTGGCACCAAACCGTCGCCCGGCCAATTCCGGGGTAGGCTTGTCAATTGTTGCTTCGCTGGTAGAGAGACTCGGCGGAGAGATCAGTTGTAACAGTACCCCCCAGGGGACAACATTTACCATTTGCATAGCCCTTTCACAAAAGGAGACAGCATGATCACTCTAGTGAAGCCGAGGTCGGAAATAACACCGGACCTGCTGGTCCAGCTTCTGATAGTCGATGATGAGCCTTTGATCCGTTCAGGGTTGCGCCATCATCTCGAAGGGGAAGGGCGAATCGTCCTCGAATGCGGAACCGGCACGGAAGCCGTAGCGCTGCTTAAAAAAGAGGATATCGAATTGGTTCTTCTCGACATTAACCTGCCGGATATTTCCGGACTGGAGATTCTCGAGTGGATCAGGGCGAACCGGAAACCGACCGCTGTTATTCTGGTGAGCGGCGACGACTGCATCGACTCCGCCATCAAGGCTCTCCGACAGGGGGCCGCCGAATTCGTGCGAAAACCATACGATGTGGACGATCTCATGCACAAAGTCAAGGCGGTGCTTCATAACCGGCAACTGGAGCGAAACAGTGTCCTGATGGCGGCGCGACTGGAGCAGTCGGAGCGGCTCCACCGCTTCATGGTCGAGAGCTCTCCTGATATCATCTACACTCTGGACAAGGCGGGCTGTTTTACCTTCGTCAACGGACGTATCGAGACCCTGCTCGGCTTTTCGAGGGAAGAGCTGATCGGCAGTCCCTATTTTACCATTGTCCATGATGATGACCGTGAGCGGGCGGTCTTCGCCTTCAATGAAAGGCGCAGCGATCACCGGGCAACGGCGAACCTGGAAGTCCGTCTCAAATGCAAGAAAGAGGGGGTCCACAGGGTTTTCGATGACAGGCAGGTGGTTACCATGCTGAGCGCCGTAGGGATCTACGAGAGTGATGCACTACCGGGAGAGGTTGCCGAACAGACAAAACGCTATCTGGGGACGTACGGAGTCGCCCGGGACATAACGGAACGGAAGCTGGCGGAAGAGACCATCAGCTTTCAGTCCCTGCACGATCACCTGACCCATCTGCCGAACCGGCGGCTTTTTCGGGACAGGCTGGAGCTGGCAATAGTTCAGGCAAAAAGGAACGGCATCAGGCTGGCAGTCATGTTTATCGATCTGGACCGCTTCAAGCTGGTCAATGATACCCATGGGCATTCCGAGGGGGATGAACTGCTCAGAAATGTAGCTCTGCGCCTGCGAAGCTGCATCCGCGCCGGCGATACTCTTGCCCGGCAGGGGGGAGACGAGTTTACCGCCCTGCTCACCGAACTCCATTGTGATACAGATGCAACTGTTATTGCCGGCAAGATCATCGATGATTTCAAGAACCCCTATATTGTGGCAGGGGATGAATTCCGGGCGACCGCCAGCATCGGCATTGCCATCTACCCGGATGACGGCGAGAGTGCTGATACCCTCATACGCAATGCCGATATCGCCATGTACAAGGTCAAGGGGAACGGTAAAAACGGTTTTAATTTCTATTCTCCGACTATCAATGCCGGCTACCAGGACCGGATCATCCTGGAAAACGAGCTGCGTCAGGCTCTGAGGAACGATGAATTCGAGTTGTACTTTCAGCCGCAGGTTAATGTCAGCAGCAGACGGATCGTCGGTCTTGAGGCGCTGCTTCGCTGGCGGCATCCGGTCCATGGCCTGCTGAATCCGGACGGTTTCATCGAACTGGCGGAGGAGACCGGCCTGATCGCTTCGATAACCGACTGGGTGCTGATCGAGGCCTGTATCTGCATGGCGGACTGGCGTGCCAACGGCTTTAAGAATCTGCGTCTGGCGGTCAACTTCTCACCGAGTGAATTCGAGCGCAATGATGTTGTCGAGAGAATCTGTACACAAATTGATCGCTACGGGATTCCGGCGGAAAATTTCGAGATCGAGATCACGGAAAATATGTTGCTGAGCGAAACAGTCGGAGTGGTGGAAAAGATGCGCCAGTTGCGTAATCGTGGTGTACGGATCGCCATCGATGATTTCGGCACCCGCTACTCGTCACTCAATTACCTGCGCAGCCTGCCGGTCAGCGCCATCAAGATCGACCAGTCATTTGTCCGTGATCTGTCCGAAATTCAGGGTACTTCGCCGATCATCAGCGCCATAGTCGGGATTGCTCATGGATTCGGACTGCATCTTCTTGCCGAGGGGGTTGAGACAGTCGAACAGTTGAACATACTGACCGGTCTCGGCTGTGAAGAGATGCAGGGCTATCTCTTCAGCCGGCCGGTTCCGGCAGGCGAAATCAAGGATATCCTGGCAGGAAAGGCCTGGCTCCCTGCCGAACTGGCGCAGGCCGAGACCCAATTCCTTCTCCCTGTGCATGAATTTGACCTGGAGGCTACCGGATAACCCGGCAGGCATTCTTTTTCCGCGATGTTACTCTCTCGCCTATCCGGTTCCCATTTGCCGGATAGGCGTTTTTTTTTGATTTGCAGTCATGGACGCTACGTGAAACAGGTATACAATCTAATCCATCAATAATTCAGTTTTGGAGGATAGGATATGAAGAGCTCATTGGTTGGCTGTTCGGGAGCTATTCTGTCAATAATGAGGTACGAGATGATTTATCGCTTTTGCATTATTACGTTCATTGTCATTTTATCGGCGGGGCCTGCTTTTGCAGGCCCCCCACTCCTTACCGACGATCCTGGTACGCCGGGAGATAAACACTGGGAAGTCAACATTGCCTTTACCCTCGATAAACGCCATTCCGAGACCACTTATGAAGCCCCAATTCTCGACCTCAATTACGGCGTAGGAGACAATATCCAGTTCAAGTACGAAGTCCCTTTGGTTGTTCACCATGAACAGGGGGCAGGAACGAATGGGGGGCCGGGTAATTCGGTCTTAGGGGTCAAATGGCGGTTCCTCGACCAGGAACGGGACGGGATAAACATGTCCGTTTATCCTCAATTCGAGGTCAATCCCCCCACATCTGCCGCCGACAGAGGGCTTGTTGACGAGGGGACGAACCTGCTGCTTCCGGTGCAGGTATCAAAGAAATTCGGGCCGGTCTGGGTAAACGGGGAATTCGGTTATACTCTCAGGCAGCATTTCAAAGATGAATGGTTGTACGGCCTGAGCAGCGGCTACGAGATTCGGGAGAACCTGTCTGTCATGGGTGAAATCCATGGTGGAACTGCGAAAGAGTTCAAACAACATGATGTCGTTTTTAATGTCGGTACTCAGTGGGATTTCACGAAGAGATATGGCCTGTTGGCATCGGCTGGCAGGAGCTTCCGCAGGGGCACAAGCGGCGAGCCGAATCTGCTCATGTTCCTTGGGCTGCAAATTCGTCTGTAAGATATTACAAACAAATTGGCAGGTTTAATATGTATTCGGGACAATTCCTTGCAATCTTTTCTGCCGCACTTTTTGGCGTATCTCCGGTTCTCTGCAAGCTGGTGATCGGGGACATGTCACCTGCCATGCTGGCCGGCCTGCTCTACCTCGGTTCCGGAATTGGTTTGTTAATCCTGTTGTTGTTCCAGGGGAAAAATCCCGTTGCGGAGTTAAGGAGACTGCCTCCCAAGCACCGTCTTGCATTGATTGGTTCAGTGATATCCGGTGGCATAATAGCGCCGCTGTTTCTTGCCTATGGCATAAAGTTAGGCACGGCTTCCGAGGTCTCCATTCTCCTGAATTTTGAAACGGTGGCGACCACTCTCATTGCCTGGCTGGTGTTCAAAGAACAGGTGGGCGCCAGAGTCTGGGGCGGCAAGGCTTGCATTCTCCTTGGTTCCTTTATGGTGATTCTTAAATCAGAAGGGACTTTCGCCTTTTCCGTTGCCGGGCTGCTGATTGTCATGGCCTGTTGTTTCTGGGGAATTGACAATAACCTGACTCGTGACATTGAAGAGATGCCGGCAACAGTTCTCGCAAGCATCAAAGGGCTTTGTGCCGGAGTATTCAACATCATGTTGGCGCTCATATTCTCCACGGGAACGGCGACAGTTCAGCAGGTCACGGGGTCTCTTCTGGTCGGCGCAATGAGCTACGGGTTGAGTCTGGTCTGTTTTATCGAAGCGCTCCGCAGGATAGGTACTGCAAGGACGAGTACCTACTTTGCCGTTGGCCCTTTCATCGGGACTTTCCTCGCGGTTCTCGTTCTCGGCGAACGGCCGCCAATGGTATTCTGGTTTGCGGCCTTATGCATGCTTGCGGGAATACTCTTTCTCTACCGCGAAATGCACAGGCATCTTCATACGCATACTATGCTCTCCCATTGTCATTCTCATGTCCACGATGAACATCATCGGCATGAGCATGCTGATACCGACACAACAGAACCGCACGAGCACGACCATATTCACAAGCCCGTCATCCATTCTCACATTCATTGGCCCGATATCCATCACCGGCATCAACATTAAGTAATTGGATCCCGGTAAACTTGCTGAAGCCATGCGTGCCGCATTCTCCTTGACCGTCATTGGAGGCTCGACAGCCTGCAATTCCTCAATCCGCACCCCAAAATCTCCACTCTGGCAACCAACAGGTTTGCATCCGAAAATGAGCCGGGCATAGACCTGTTTTGAATGGATTCTTTCTATTGACAATGAAGTATTAGATGTTACAAGATGTAATAACTGTTACATAAATAATGTAGCTGGGGAATCAGGAGCAAGTAACCTCGTATCCTTGGCAGGCACACCGCGGATGATATACTCAATAAACCTGACGAAATATCAAGGTCATATAGTTAGATTTTATGAAAAAAAATAGCGCCAGAAAACAGGATTGGCTTCTCTTCTTCTACAGTGTGCCATCCAAGCCGGTAAGCAATCGGATGAGAATCTGGAGGATGCTGGTAAAAGCGGGGGCTGTCCAGTTCAAGGGAGCGGCATATATGCTTCCCGCCAGCGACGACCATTACGAGTTGTTTCAATGGCTGGTATCCAGTGTTACGGCCATGCAGGGAGAAGCGGCCTTCGTCAAGGTGACAGGAATTGAAACCATGAAGGAGGATGAAATAGTCACTCTTTTTGACCGGCAAAGAGAAAAGGAATATCTCGACCTTGGCAGCAGGCTTGATGAACTTGAAAGCAGGATTGGCAATGTCGGAAAAGGGGTTGCAGCGCCAGACACCAGGAAAACCGAGGAAGAATTACAGAAGTTAGTCAAGGAATTTCAAGAGATGGGGAAAATCGACTTTTTCATTTCCAAAGAGCGGAAGGAACTGGAGAAGAGGTTGAAAACGCTAGCTTCTGAAATTACCGCCAGAACCCGTACTGAATCGACTAAAGCGGCAGTTGAGATTACGAAGAGGCATGCCGCAGACTACCAGGGGAAGAGATGGGTTACGAGGAAAAGGCCGTTCATTGACCGGATAGCCTCGGCATGGCTGATAAAAGGGTTTGTCGACAAGAAAGCCGCATTTGGTTTCATCGAGGAAAGTGAAATAGAGGGCCTGGATAAGGATACGATCGCCTTCGACATGGTAGGTGGAGAATTCACTCATGTGGGGGATATGTGTACCTTCGAGGTACTTCTCAAGTCATTTGGATTGAAAGGCAAGGCGCTCAGTGTCGTGGCCGAAATAGTACACCAGCTCGATTTGCAGGATGACAAATACCGGAACCCCGCAGCAGAAGGTTTGAGAGAAATTCTCGATGGAATCAGAAAGACAGTTAAGGACGACCACGAGGCTTTAGAGAAGGGAATGAGTATCTTTGAAATGCTCTGCGCAGCAAATAAATGAATTCCCGTGAAGTACAAAAACAACAATCAAGAAAGGAGCAGTCGATGAGAAGAAAAATTGCATCAAACGTCATCTCAACCATGGCGGCGGTTCTGGCAACACTCACGTTGTCAGCCGCAGCAGGGGCCGAAGGAATGCCTTTCCCGGAGGGGACGGCAACACCTTCGGAAACATGCGGAGCATGCCATAAGGCAATTTACCGGGAGTTTGCCTTTGGCTTCGGGAGCGACATCCACTATAAACCGACCTCTATACCGTCAAAGCCGGACGAAAAAATAACCATGCCTGCCAATGTCTCCGATACTGCAACTGCTCATGCCTTTGCCGGTGTCGAACCGTATCCCATTCATGCCAGAGAAGCCGAGGAAGAAGGGAAGTCGTGCAATGTCTGCCATTACCCGGAACCATTCGCCATACCCGACATTAACGTCCCGGAGATGACCAAGCCGAAAGCACGACCTAAAGGCAAGGAGGCCGGAGGGTTGACCTGCGCCAGTTGCCATCTGACGCCTGAAGGCAAGATTCGCGGGCCTTATGAGGTGAACGCTCCCCACGCGACCGTTGTAGACCCGGCCATTCAGACATCCGCCATGTGCGCCTATTGCCACAGCATGGGGAAACGCATACCCGGCAAGCAGACCCAGACCTTCCTGGAGTGGCGGGAAGACTTCAACAAGACCGGTCTGGGCAAACAGCACTGCCAGGATTGCCACATGCCGCGCACCATGCGCAAGGTGTCCGAAGACTCCGATAATCCCGCAAGGGCCGTAGCACGACACCTCTGGACAGGGGGCCGCTCGCAACAACGGCTTGCCAGCGCCTTGAGCATGGCTATTACTCAGCCGGATGCGGGGAAAAACGGCCTGACATTCCATGTCATCAACGTAGGTGCCGGACATTCGGTGCCGACCGGTTCTAACCGCCGAGCCATTTACCTGAATGTGGACGTAACGGACAAGAAGGGTAAGAGCGTTGCCAAGAAGGAGTGGATGTTTGCTCCATGGTACGGCCCCCGCCCGGATGACAAGAAGTTCCTGGAAGAAGACAAGAAGCGTCCGGACGCAATAGCAGCCATGCAGGCCGATGCACAGGGCCCGCATGAAGAGATTCTCCGTGCGGGTGAGGAACGGATTCTTCCCTGGATGCCGGAGCTGAAGTCCGGCGAGTATACCGTAAAGGCACGCCTCATCTACGACCTTAATCGATACAACGACCGGTCATTCACAGACGACCTGACGGAAATCAACAGCACTGTTCTTGCCATCAAGGTGAAATGAGTTATGAGATAAGTTATCGCTTTTGCATTGCATATTCCTTGTCCTCTTAATCGTGGGGCCTGCTTTTGCAGGCCCCCAGTACCATAAAAAGGAGAGTGGAAATGAAACAAATCATTCTCGCTGCTGCAATGTTGGCAGGGTTCATGTCAGTTGCGTTGGCGCAAACGAGTGACTGGCAAGGTGTCGAAACTGCTCTGGGCCGGAAAGGAGCCGTGCAGGAGGATATGCTCAAGGTCACTTTTCCAAGGTCCGACCTCAAGGTGACAGTGGGTGAAGTACCGGTAGAGCCGGGGCTGGCGCTCACTTCCTGGATCGGGTTCAAGGGGACAGAGAAGAATGCCATGATGATGGGTGACCTTGTACTTCTGGAAAAAGAGGTTCCCCCGGTCATAGTGCAGCTGGTGGCTAAAGGAATCGAAGTCACCGCTATTCATAACCATATCCTGAACGAATCGCCTTCAGTCAAGTACCTCCATTTCAGTGGCAATGGCGATCCCCGCAAACTCGCCGATGCCATGCGTGCCGCACTCTCCCTGACCGGGACACCAATCGAGATGCAACCGCCTGCAACAACCCGGACAACAGCAGTTGACTGGACAAAAGTCGAGGCCATCTTTGGCAAAACCGGCCAGAAAAAGGGAAACCTGCTGCAACTAGGTTTCCCGAGACAGGAAACTATCAAGGAGCATGGCATAGCTGTCCCCCCCTACATGGGAATGGCGACCGCTATAAATATTCAGGCTGTAGGCAACAAGGCGGCTACGACCGGGGATTTCGTCCTGCTGGGCGACGAGGTGAACCCGGTGGTGCAGGCTCTCACCAGCCACAACATAGCTGTCACGGCCATCCACAGCCATATGCTTTACGAGTCTCCGCGGCTCTTCTTCCTGCACTTCTGGGGGTATGACGAACCGGAGAAGCTTGCCCGCGGCCTGAAAGCGGCCCTTGATAAAACCAACTCCAGGAAATGACATGGACATGAACGAGAGACAGACATCCGGGGCCGAATCGAAACCACTGAAACAGGTAGGCCTTTGGGAGCTTGTCGGGTACTTCCTGCGGCTCGGTTCGTCCGGTTTTGGCGGACCGATAGCCCTTGCCGGATACATGCAGCGGGACTTGATACCCCGCGGCTGGATCACTGAAAATGAATACCTGGAGGGGTTGGCCTTCTCGCAGATGATGCCCGGTCCCCTTGCCGCCCAGCTGGCCATGTGGATAGGCTACATCAGGCATGGCATGCCGGGAGCCTCCCTGGTGGGCATTGTTTTTATCCTTCCTGCCTTTCTCATAGTCGTCTGCATTGCTTTCCTCTATGTGGCCTATCAAGGTCTTAATATCGTCCAGGCCTTATTTTACGGCATAGGGCCGGCGGTAATCGCCATCGTTGCCAGCTCTGCATTCCGGCTTGCCAAAGCTACCGTTAAGAGTGACCGGAGGCTGTGGTTCATCTTTGCTGCGGTTGCGGTAATCACTGTTGCATCCCGCACAGAGATGGCCCTGTTGTTCGTAGCCTCCGGATTCATCGGTATCCTGCTCTACTCGCCTCCCGGAGGCTTGAAGAAGCTCCAGAGCATGATCCCTGGTCTGTTCACGACCTTTGCCGGGGCAGGCGCTGCTGTTTCGGCTTCCCTTTTGTGGCAGCTGGCGGCTTTTTTCGTTGTGGCAGGGGCGTTCACGTTCGGCAGTGGTCTGGCGATAGTGCCGTTCCTGCATCAGGGGGTTGTGCTGCAGAATCACTGGCTGACCGAGCGTCAGTTTCTCGATGCTGTTGCCGTCGGTATCATTACCCCCGGGCCTGTCGTCATTACTGCTGCATTTGTCGGGTATCTGGTTGCCGGATTCCAGGGAGCGGTAGTCGCTGCTGCCGGGGTTTTTCTGCCGGTCTACCTGTTCGTGTTGTTCATCGGGCGCTATATCATAAGATACCGGGAACATCCGGCTCTGAAAGGTTTTGTCAAAGGGGCGACAGCTGCAGCCTCCGGAGCTATTGCCGGTGCAACCGTCATTCTCGGGCAGGGTTCCATAACGGATGCGACTACCGTCCTCATCGGCATCATCAGCCTGATCTTTCTCTGGCGCTGGAAACCGCCCGAGCCGCTGCTGGTTGCCGTGGCAGCTGTTGTCGGTGTGCTGTTATACAAAGGGTTGTAGCCGGACGTTGCTCATCTGCGGGCAGGCAGCCTCGAATCTTGATACTTTCTTGATATCATCATCTCCCATCTTGACACCTCTTTGATGCGAAATAGTCTACCGTTGTAATGGTAGATAACGCCAGAGACGAGGATCATGATGGACAGGTCGAAAACTCAAGAGATAGCAACGCCACTGCAGAAGATCATCCGCGCCATCATCGGCGGACCGAAACACCTCAAAGATCCGCATCTGTTCCACAAGTTGGCCTTGATCCCGGTTCTGGCCTGGGTCGGTCTGGGAGCCGACGGACTGTCCTCCTCGGCCTATGGTCCCGAGGAGGCCTTCCGCGCCCTGGGTGAACACACCTACCTGGCGGTCTTCCTGGGCCTGGCCACCGCGCTGACGGTTTTCATTATCTCCTATGCCTATTCGCGCATCATCGAGCACTTCCCGCATGGTGGGGGCGGTTACATCGTGGCGACCCACATGCTGGGCGAGAAGGCCGGTGTGGTCTCGGGCAGCGCCCTGCTGGTGGACTACGTGATGACCATCACTATCTCCATTGCCTCCTGCTGCGATGCCGTCTTCAGCTACATCCCCAAAGGGTACCACCAATACAAGGTGCCGGTGGCCTGTCTCCTGACTGTGATCCTGATCATCCTCAATATCCGCGGGGTCAAGGAATCCATATCGGTCATGGTTCCGATCTTCATGACCTTCGTAGCCAGTCATATTCTGATGCTGGTCTATGGAGTTTTAACCCATACGGAAAAATGCGGCCCGCTGGTCTGCGATGTCCAGGCCGGTTTCAAGCACGACCTTTCCAGTATCGGCATGCTCGGCATCCTGCTCCTCTTTGTGCGTGCCTACTCCCTGGGGGGCGGTACCTATACCGGCATCGAGGCTGTCAGTAACGGCCTGCAGATCATGCGTGAACCCAGGGTCCAGACCGGCAAACGCACCATGATCTACATGGCCACCTCTCTGGCCTTCACTGCCGGGATACTCTTCCTCTGCTACTCTCTGGTAGGGGTCAAGCCGGTGGAGGGGAAGACTCTCAACGCCGTATTGGCTGATACCCTCTTTGGCCACTGGCCCATGGGGAACTGGATCTCGTTCATTACCATCTTTTCCGAGGGTGCCTTGCTGCTGGTTGCGGCCCAGGCCGGCTTCGTGGACGGTCCCCGGGTTATGGCCAATATGGCGAACGACTCCTGGTTTCCGCATCGTTTCGCTGCCCTGTCGGTACGTTTGACCATGCGCAACGGCATCCTCCTGATGGGGATTGCCGCCATTGCCCTGCTGTTTTACACCGGCGGCTCGGTCTCTGCCCTGGTGGTCATGTACTCGATCAACGTCTTCATCACCTTTTCCCTCTCCCAGCTTGGGATGTCGAAATTCTTCATTCAGCGCCGGAAGGAAGATTCGCAGTGGTTCCGCCATCTGTCCGTTCATCTGGTTGGGCTGCTGCTCTGTCTGACCATTCTCGCCATCACGACCTACGAGAAGTTCACCGAGGGGGGGTGGATGACCCTGCTGATTACCTCGGTGGTTATCGGACTCTGTTACATGATCAAGGCACATTATGTCCGGGTCAGGCAGGGGATGAAGGATCTGGACGAGACGCTGCTGGATGTACCGATAGCAGCACATGGCGATCCGCCTGTCATCGACAGGAACGCCAGTACGGCGATACAGCTGGTCTCCGGCTACAGCGGTTTCGGGGTGCATACGCTCTTCTCGATTCTTTCCACCTTTCCCAAGACCTACAAAAACGTGATTTTCGTTTCGGTGGCCATGATCGATTCAGGCTCCTTCAAGGGGGCCGAGGAGGTTGAAGCTCTGGAAGCATCGGTACAGGCAAGTCTGGAAAAGTACGTGCTTCTGGCACAAAAGCTCGGCTTTGCAGCAGACTATCGTACTGCGCTGGCCACTGATGTGGTCGAAAGCGCCGTGGAGCTGTGCAAGGAGGTGGCCGAAGAGTTCCCCCGTTCCACGGTATTCACCGGCCAGATCACCTTCCGCCTGGAGAAGTTCTACCACCGCCTGCTGCACAACGAAACCGCCTTTGCCATCCAGCGCCGCCTGCAGTGGGACGGCCTGACCACCGTTATCATGCCGATTCGGGTGAAGACGTGAAGAATTTACAACAAGGCACTGTCGTTCCGGCGTTTAAACATATCAATCGTAGGGGCGAGTCATGACTCGCCCAATCGGGCGACGCATGCGTCGCCCCTACATCATGGTTTATCAGTGCGCTTGACATTCTTCTCCGGGCAAGTTTAATATTGCTGAATCCGCCGGAGCGAAAAAATGCAGAAGCGCATTTCCCTGTTTCTCACAATTCTCCTTGTTCTCTCTACCCTCGCAGGGTCATTCCACTACCATGCCGATGGAGCGGATCATCCCGACTGTTCCATCTGTCTGGCCCATCACCAGCAGGCCGATTCTAGCTATGTCGTTCCTCTCCCTGACATTCAAAGGGGATTCATCGAATCTCTGCTTCCACGGCCGGTTCCGGCCATAATCGCAAAATCCTGCTTCACCCCTGCCAACAGTCGCGCTCCACCAGTCTAACCTCCTCCACATAATTTAATAACAAATCAATTCCGATTTCACTCGACACAGGAGGAGTGTATGCGCACGTCCATATTCACGGCACTGCTGCTTGCGGCCGTTACTGTACCGTTGTCTGCTCTGGCTGCGGACAACCTTGATGACCGCGTCAACAGGCTTGACACCGAGCTTGGCCGGCAGTCCGAGACCATCCGGGAACAACAGAAGACCATCGAAGAACTCAAGGAACATCTCAAGGAGCAGAACACGGACAAGCTCCCGACCACCGAGGAAAATGCCGGCAAATCGACCGGCCTGTTCGGCGGCTCATTGATGACCAATCCCTATATCTCATTGGTGCTGGATGCCAAGGGGTATGCCTCGAACCTCAAAAACAGAGACCTCGAAAGCCGCGGTGTTCCCGGCTTCACCACCGAAGGGCGCGGGCTGCGCAACGGTTTCAACGTCGATGCCGCAGAACTGTTCATCTTTGCTCCGGTTGACCCCTATTTCAATCTGTATGTCAATGTGCCGGTCACCGACTCCGGAGCAACACTTGAAGAGGCCTATTTCGTTACCACCTCTCTACCGGAAGGCTTGCAGGTCAAGGGAGGGCGTTTCAAGAGCAACACCAGCCGTCTGAACTCCCAGCATCCCCATGCCTGGGACTTTGCCGACATTGCTCTCCCCTACAAGGCTTTTCTCGGGTCCGAGGGGAGCGGCGGCGAGAACGGCGTGCAGCTGACCTGGCTGCCGCAGATGCCGGTCTACACCCTGCTGGGTGTCGAGGCGTTCCAGGGGGACAACCCTCTCATCTTCGGCAGCGATCCCAACTGGGGACCCCATGCCTTCTCTGCCTTTGCCAAGACTTCCATCGACACCTCCGACAATTCGACCCTGTATGCCGGCCCATGGGCCATGTTTGGCTCCACCAACAGCACCGGCATCCTTCCCGACACCGGCCTTCGCGGCGACAGCTCCCTGTACGGCATGGAGGCGGTCTGGAAGTGGAAGGAAGGCCTGCAAGGGGTGACCCTGCAGGGCGAATATCTCTACCTGGTACAGAACGGTGACCTGACCGCAACCGATCCAGCCGGAGCCTTTGTTTCCGTCGATCACTTAAGGCGCCACCAGGACGGCGCCTATCTGCAGGCACTCTACCGCTATGGCCGCTGGCGGATCTGCGCACGCTACGACCGGCTTGAACTGTTCGACAACACCTTCAAAATAGCTGACGTGCAGCAGTCATTCGGAGGCAAACCTTGGCGGGCAACCGGCAGTCTGGAGTTCATTCCGACCGAATTCAGCATGATCCGCGCCCAGTTCACCAGCGACCATTCGGCCCGTGACGGCCGGGTTAATGACGAGGGCATTCTGCAGTTTGTCTTCACCATCGGCGCTCACCCAGCGCATACCTTTTAGGAGATACCAACGTGCGAAATATATTACTTACCCTGAGTTTAACACTGATACTGGCCAGCCCCGCTTTTGCCGGGCTTAACGTCGTTGCCACACTTCCATGGATCGGCAGCCTTGCCAAGGAGATCGGCAAGGACAAAGTTTCCGTTACCACGCTGGTGAAGCCGAGCCAGGACCCCCACTATCTCGATGCGAAACCGAGCATGATCCTTGCCGGCCGCAAGGCCGATATCATCATGTACAATGGTCTCGACCTGGAAATCGGCTACCTCCCCCTAGTCATCGAACAGTCGAAAAATCCACGGATCATGACCAGCATGCCCGGCAACTTCGACTGCTCAAGGTTTGTCAAGGTCCTTGAAAAACATGCGATTGTGGACCGGGGCATGGGAGACGCACATCCACTGGGCAACCCCCATTACCACTTTTCACCGACAAATATTCTCCACGTGGCCGAAGGGATGACCAACGCCCTTGCTGGCATGGACAAGGCAAATGCCGATTATTACCGGGCCAATTTCAGGAGTTTTAGTGAGCGGTTCAAGGAAAAGCAGAAACAGTGGAAGAGCGTCAACCTGAAAGGGAAAAAGTTTGTCGCCTACCATAAGCTGTACGAGTATCTGGCTGAGGAATTCGGTTTCAAGCTTGTCGGTTATGTCGAGGCGAAACCGGGCATTCCCCCATCCGCGGGACACATAGAAGCATTGATCGAAAGCATGAAGGCGAGTCGCCCGGATGCCATAATCACCTCGGACTTTTTTCCGAAGCATGAGTCGGAATCCATTTCGGCAAAAACCGGCGTTAAAGTCATTACCTTGCCCGGAGATGTCGGCAATATGAAAGGCACCGACGACTATTTCTCGTTCATGGACAAGATCCTGGCGGCGTTGCGATAAGAGTTTGTTCACGGCAGGCCTCCGGGGTTTCGTGTCCCGGAGGCTTCTACAAATACGGTTTATCCGTCCGGAGAAAAGGAAAAACATGGAAGCCCTCTCGTTTTTAATCTGGCCGTTCCTGGCCTGTCTTCTGCTGATACTGATTCACGCCTATTTCGGCATCCACATCCTGCAACGTGGGATCATCTTCGTCGATCTGGCCCTGGCCCAGTTCATCGGCATCGGTATTGCCCTCTCGTTCGTCTTCGGGGAGGAAAAGGTCTTTTATCTGTCGCTGGCCTTCGCCTTTCTCGGAGCATTCATTCTCTCCCTCTCCAAGTATGCGGCTCGGCAGGTGAACATCGAGGCGTTCATCGGCGTTCTCTACATCTTTTCCTACGCTGCAGCCTTCCTGATCCTGGACAAGAGCCCCCACGGCATGGAGGAGTTCAAGACCCTCCTGAACGGCAACATCCTCTGGGTCACCCCGCAGCAACTGCTTTCGACCCTGGCGCTCTATTCGGGAGTGGGCCTGTTCCACTTTCTGATGCGTCGGAAGTTTTTCGCCCTGACTTTCGAGGGGAAGGGGGGAATTTTACTGGAGTTTCTGTTCTTCGTCAGCTTTGCCCTGGTGCTGATCAAGTCGGTGCTGTTGGCGGGGATTCTTCAGGTCTTCACTTTTCTGGTCATCCCGGCACTGATCGGCAGGCTCTTTTTCCGGGAAACGTGGAAGGTGCTCATGACCGGCTGGCTGGTGGGAGTAGCGGTCAGCATGCTGGGGATCTTTCTCTCTTTCAGGCTTGATATCCCCACGGCGCCGGTGATAGTGGCGGGACTGGCGTTGATTTTTTTTGCATTGCTATTTTTAAAGATTTTTCAGCAGAAAGCCGGGATGTCATCGGGAAAACCATGATCCATCAGGGAGCCCATAATGCATTTGAATCACAAGACAATGTGCCGTTTTGTTAAAAATCAAACGGAGAATATAAATATGAGACTCAGAAATTTGACCGTGATCCTGTTGATTACGGTGTCCTGTGCAGGTTGTGCGGGAAAGCTAAACGTTGTAGAAGTCATGAGCCGAGAAATTTCCCTGAACAAATTCCAGGAAATTCCAAAGGAGTCTTCGCCTCTTGCCGGGTATGCAGATATTGAAGTTGCCTCTTCGATAAAGACCCGAAAGCATGGTGTTTTTCTTATCGAGAATACCGCACATGGGACTCCGGGCTACCTTTTGTGGTTGAGCATTGACGGACAACTGTTGCGTATAAATGGAGACCCCCGGCCTGATCAAAGCGGCTACACTGGAGAGATTAATCCAGAGGCGGGGGATGGCATCAGGTATCACTTTAATGCACATGTTCGCCTAACTCCGGGTATGCACAAATTTATCGTCGGTCTGCCAGAAGATGGGGTGCTGCTGGAAAAGGAAATGCTGGTCAAGGAAGGCCGGAATCGCTTGGTGATAAGTCCTGTCTACAGGAAAACAAGTCGGGAACATATGATCGGATTCAGCGGGAAGAGTTCCTTTTTCGGTGGGGTGAAAGGCATTGAAATGTCTTTGAACTAAGGACGGGTCCCCGGCTCCGCTGATAATGGCGGGACTGGCGCTGATTTTTTTGTATTGCTCGGTGAAAAGATTTTTCGGCAGAAAGACGGGACGCGTTGACAGCGCTTGGTCTCTTGCTATTCTGTTCAGAACAGCCGTACCATCAGGGAATAATGGCCGGCGGGGTGAAATGCCCTCCGGCCTTTTTACAAACCTTGTTCAGGAGTTCGTCATGAAGAAAACATATCTGGCGGTTCTGTTGCTGATCGTCGTGGCGCTCCTCTCTGCCTGCCAGAGGAAAGAGGCCAAGGCGCCAGCGCTTGAGGGTAAAAAACTGGGCGTGATAACGACCCTTTTCCCACTCTACGACTTTGCCCGGACCGTCGGGGGCGACAAGGTCGATGTCACCCTCCTTCTCCCTCCCGGGGTGGAAGCGCACCACTTCGATCCACGGCCGGACGATATCATGAAGATCACGAGGGCCGACGTCTTCATCTACACCAACGAACAGATGGAGCCGTGGGCAGGGAAGCTTCTCAAAGGGGTGGCGTCCCCGTCGCTGCTGATCGTGGATTCAAGCAAGGGGGTCAGGCTGGTCGAAGCCGGCCCTGAGGAAGAGCACGAAGGTGAGCATCACCATGGCGGCATGGACCCGCATATCTGGCTCGATTTCGCCAACGCCCGGATCATGGTGGACAACATCGCGGCAGGGATGAGCGCCAAGGACCCGGCCAACAAGGATTACTATGCCGCCAAAGCCGTTTCGTACAAGGCTGAGCTGCAGAAACTCGACGATGAATTCAAGGCCGGGTTGGCAAACTGCGGCACTCGTGAGTTCCTTCATGGCGGCCATAACGCCTTCGGCTATCTGACTAGGCGTTACGGACTTACGTACCGTCCCGCCCTGCAATCGATGAGTGCTGACGCGGAACCGACTCCTGCCGAAATTACCGGGCTCGTCAAGCACATGCGAAAGCACGGGCTCAAGTACATCTACAGTGAAGAACTCCTGTCACCTCGTACCGCTGAAACGATCGCCAAAGAAACCGGCGCCGGAATCCTGAAGATTCATGGCGCACACAATATCAGCAAGGAAGATCTTGATAAAGGATTGACCTTCATCTCGCTGATGAAGAAAAATCTCGAAAACCTCAGAACCGGCCTGCAATGCCGGTGAAAACAGAGGTTCCGAGCCGGAAATCCGGCAACCGGAGGACGGGATATTTTGCAGCCATCTCCGAAAGCCGGGATGTCACTGGTGCGTTGACATCGTCCGGTCTGGTATTCTTTCAGAGCGCCGCACCATGACTGCTCTTGCCAGCAGTAACGACGTGAACTGAAATTGGAAGGGACAGGAAGGGGGAGAAATGAAGGGCAATGATAGTGGTCCCATGGCAGTCTTGCTGTGGCGTGCGTGCGGCCTCGCCGTTGCGCTTGTTCTTGTGCTGCCGGTGTCGTCGCGGGCCCACGGGCTTGCTGGGAAGCGGTTTTTCCCCACAACGTTCCAGGTCGACGATCCGTTTGTCTCCGATGAGTTTTCACTCCTCCTGAACCATATCAAGGAGCCCGAGGGGAAAACCACCGAGGCCGAGATCGAAGTTTCCAAGCGGATCACGCCGCACTTCGGGGTCAGCGTCGGCGAATCGTTCCGGCATCAGGACTTCGTGGACGGCGGCTCCGCAAAGGGGCTGGGGAATCTCGACCTCGACGCGAAATACCAGTTCCTCACCAGCGAGGAGCACGAGACGATCCTCTCCTTCGGCACGAACGTGGAGTTGGGCGGCAGCGGCGCGCGCAGGGTCGGCGCCGATTCCTTTTCGACCGTTTCGCCGGCGCTCTTTTTCGGAAAAGGTCTCGGTGACCTTCCCGAACAGGTACGATTCCTCAGACCCTTTGCGATCACCGGGGTAGTCGGTCCCAACTTTCCTACGCGCAGAAGCAACTTCACCCTGAACGCGGATACCGGCGAGACCGACATAGAGCGCAATCCTACCACCCTGACCTGGGCGCTTTCCCTGCAATACAGTCTCATGTACCTCCAATCCTATGTAAAGGATGTCGGGCTCGGCGCTCCCTTCAACCGCATGATGCTCGTGGCAGAGTTCCCGATGGAAACCTGCCTGAGCTCGGAATGCGACGGACAGACCACCGGCACCCTGAATCCGGGGGTCGTCTGGGCCGGAAAGTACATGGAGTTCGGCGTGGCCGCCCAGATTCCGCTCAACTCCCGCACCGGGAAAAATGTCGGGGTTCTCGGCCTTTTTCACTTCTTCATCGATGACCTGTTTCCCAAGAGCATAGGGGGGCCGATTTTCCCATGAAGAAAACCTCGCGCATCATGAGCCTCGCTACGATACGCGCGTTCCTGATCCTCGCATGTCTCTGCGTCGCGCCGGTAGCGGCGCTGGGACATGCTTTCCCGGACCATGCCGACCCGAAGGTGGGTGCCACGCTGACTGTTTCTCCCGACCGTGTGCGCATCTGGTTCGACAGCGCCCTGGAACCGGCCTTTTCCACGATTATGGTCCATCGTGCGGATGGCAAGATGGTGGACAACAGGGACGGAAGGGTGAACTCCTCCGATGCGAAGCTTCTTGAAGTAAGAGTTCCCCGGCTTTCGCCGGGCGCCTACCGCGTAATCTGGAGCGTTGTGGCGAGGGACGGTCACCGGACCAATGGGGAATATCCCTTTGTGATCAAGTGAGGCAGCAAAGGTGAGTATTGATAAATTGATGTCATGCATCCACATAGTCCCTGAATGGCTTGAACTCGTTTTCCTGAACTTTTCCATCGGGGTTCTCGTCTGCCGTCTCTGGGTTCTTGAGGATTCCGTAGTTTTCCGGCGAAACCTTCTCGCCCGGATGTGGCGGCTGCTCGGCATAGCCGCGGCTGCGATGATCGCAAGCAGCATCGGCGACCTGCTGGTGCGCGCCGCGGAGATGAGCGGCCAAGCCTTCTCAAGAGTTTTTTCCGTGCTCCCTACGGTTGTCTTGCACACCCATCTGGGGCATGTCTGGCTCATCCGCATTGCTGCACTTTTATTTCTGTTGATTGCCCTGAGCGCGGGCAGACGGCGCCTGGAGTCGCGCGCGTTCATGTTTTTCATGCTCGGACTCATGGCCATTATCTCCATGACCAAGAGTGCATCCGGACATGCCTCCGATGCGGGTGACTTCAGTGTCTCCGAAATAATGGACTGGCTCCACCTCGTTGCCGCTTCGATCTGGGGTGGAGGCCTTTTCGTTCTTGCAGTCGCCATTCTCCCCGATCTTGCAAGGGGCGGTAAACTTCCGGCAACGGTTAGCGCAGACGTTGCCTGCAGGTTTTCGCGTATGGCAGGCATCGCGGTCGGGATAATTGTGATTACCTCGCTTTACAATGCGTGGTCTTTTGTGGGGAGTGCCGGAGCGTTATGGAAGGCGCCGTACGGCTGGACGGTTATTGCGAAGACCGTTCTTTTTCTCCTTCTTGTCTGCCTCGGCGCTTACAATCGTTACGTCAGCGTTCCTCTCCTGCGAGAATGGGCAGCTCTGCCACCTGTCGAACCGGGGATAATTTCCCGCGGCGTATCTCCCATGCTCGCACGATTTAGTCGCCCACTGGATTACCACCTCATCATTCAACGGTTTGAGCGCAACATCAGAATCGAGGCGCTTCTCATGGTGATGGTCCTGCTCTGTGCGACCCTGCTGCGTCACGAGATCCCTGCTCGCCATCACTCCCATATGGGAAACGAAGGTGACGGCAGGAGCCTGCATCCTCACAATTAATCCCGGCTCTCTTTCTCCATTTCCCCGTCTGCAAGAGAATTATTTTCTGTAACCTTCCTGATGAGAAACGCGTCTTTTAATGAATAGATGGAAACTGGTAACTTTGGAGGAGGAACTGATGGGATACAGACAATTACTCACACTTTTTCTTGCCCTGCTGCTGGTGAGCGGCTGTGCTGTTCTCCCGCCCGGGCCAAGAGTAAACGTCATGCCGGCGCAGGGGAAATCTTTCGAGACATTCAGGAGCGAAGATGAGGCCTGCCGGCAGTGGGCGGAACAACGGACCGGAAGCTCGACTCAGGAGAATTACGATAAGAATGTTGCCACCGGAGCAGTTGCCGGAACAGCTGTGGGGGCCGGACTGGGGGCGGCCATAGGCTCAGGTTCCGGCCATGCCGGAGCGGGTGCCCTGATCGGCGCCGCAAGCGGGCTTCTCCTCGGAACTGCAATAGGCTCCGACGCAGGCCGGATTTCCGGCAGGGAAATCCCCTGAAAACAGATTTAGCGCTTTAACTGGACGAGGCGAAGCCTCAAACCGCGGCGTCGAAACCAACGCCAAGTAAATTCCTTTAGGGCAATGCGGTGCCGATGCGCGACTTAATCAGTGACACGTCGCTGCCATTGATGGCGTCATTGGCATTTACGTCCGAACGGAAGTTTGCCGATGTAACAGTCTGCCCGATCCGTGATTTCGTCTGCGCGACATCGGCAGAGTTAACCGCGCCGTTGGCGTTAGAGTCCCCCACGAGCAGGCTCATCGGAATCACTACGTTGCTCGAACCATTCACGCCGTTAAGAGTCACGTTGATTGTTTGTGCATTAGCAACATTGGTCAGTGGTACAGTCACGGTATTTCCGTTGACGGTTACCATTCCGCCATTGCTGACTCCGCCGCTTCCCACGTCACCTGTTCCCAACGTAACTTGCGCTTGAGGGTTTCCGGTAACGCTGACATTGCCGGCGAAAGAAACCACGATGGTGTAATCATTCGTCGCCCCGCCGGCCCGACATTCGATTCCCGGTGTGCCAGTAGGCGGGAGATCGACATCGAATGTGCCCGCGCTGCCGTGGGTCTTTCTGGAAACCACGTGTGTGGGTATCAGTGGAATAAAAACATTTCGCACTGAT
>JBGQLM010000078.1:0-21050 GCA_041500085.1 Geobacteraceae bacterium | reverse complement strand
GGGTTGACCAGGGACCCGTCAGGGGCGATTTCCAGCAGCAGGTAGGGTTTGTCGAGAGAGATCTCTCCCAGCTCCAGCCGGCCGCTGAACAGTGATACCAGTCGGGGACGCAGCACGAGCCTTTCGATGGCCATCCGTTGCGGGAAGGGGCCACTTCCTCGACGCAGCATACGGACCTGGTCCAGCTCGACCCGGTTCCAGCGCACCGATGCCTTGCCGATGGTCAGCTCTTCGCCGATTATGCCTCTCAGCTGTTGCTGCACAAGGGCTGTCAGGTGCCCGTAACCCCACCAGGTGGCCCCGAGTATGATCAACGCCAGGACACCAAGACACAAGGCGATGATTTTTTGCACTTTTCTGGTCGGCATATTTTTTCAAATCCGTAACTAAATGGTGAAGTTCTGCGAAGCGGCAGCAGAAAGCTATATGAATGGCGGGTCTCGACTTCTTCATCCTGATTTTGCAGGAGGTTGAGAGCTGCCTCCTTCACGGGGTCGCAAAAATACCACAGGGTATTTCCCCATGATCCAGACGTTTATCAACTATAGCATGTTAAGGCTCGTGGAGCAATTTCTTGCCCCGGCCGGTCGGTATGGCAGGGTTCTCAAGAAGCTCATTTCTGTAAACAATTCAGTGGTCAGAGGGTTTATAATATATGTAGATAATGCTCAATATTTGCCACGATGTCAGTGGCAAACAAAGAGAAAAGATGGAATCAGAGGGAGGTTGGTATGAGAAAGTTCATGCGAATTGTCCTTGTACTAATAATCGTGCTCATGGCGAGTTCGCTGCCGGCTCAGGCAGACCGCGGCAGACATGGTCATGGGGGCGGGCGTGTAGGAATAGGTGTGTTTGTCGGACCGGGATTATGGTGGCCGGGATGGTGGGGGCCATACCCCTATTATCCGTATTATCCTCCGCCTGTCATCGTAGAGCCGCCAACGGACCTGTATGTTCAACCGGCACCTCAGGCAGATGAAACCCGTTACTGGTATTACTGCAAAGAGTCGCAGGGCTATTACCCCACTGTCAAGAAATGTCCGGGTGGGTGGATGAAGGTCTTGCCTCCGTCAGGGCAACCGGAGGGAGAGGAGTGATTTATGTTCAACAGACGCATCCGAAAGGATTTGACAATATTTGCAATCCTGGTCCTAGGCGGATGTGCGACAATGCCGACGGGGCCGAGTGTTCTGGTAATGCCTGCCCCGGGGAAAACCATTGAACATTTCCAGGTTGAAGATATGACCTGCAGGCAGTGGGCCGCACAGCAAATCGGCATCTCCGCGCAAGATACAGTGAATAAGAATACCGTCTCCGGGGCTGCTGTGGGGACTGCAATCGGAGCGGGGGCCGGTGCCCTTATCGGCGCGGCTTCCGGCCATGCTGGTGCAGGTGCGGCCATTGGCGCAGGCAGCGGACTCCTTGTCGGGACGGCCACAGGTGCCGGTGCCGGTCAGGAATATGGCATGGATGCACAGCGGAGATATGACTATGCTTATGTGCAGTGCATGTACTCCAAGGGTAACCAGATTCCCGGACGGCTGCACCGGTACAGGATCAGGAGTGTCAATCCTCCTCCGGACAGGTACTCTGTGCCGCCTGACTACGATCCCGATTACCCGAGGTAGTCGCCGTCAAGGAAAGCCTGTTTCCCGGAATCCTGAGCCGTGAGAGATGTGTTTGGAATTCAGAGTGAAGGGCAGGGTGCTATTTCTGGTTCGAAAATCCGAGTCGCTCAAGATGGTTACAGATGTAGCTGTCCCCCATGCTCAAGGAATATTCGCAGAATTTTGAATCGAACCTTTTCACCTTGCACTCGAAAAAATCCTTGCTGATCATACGGGTACGACAGACTTTTACGGGATTCCAGATTTTGAATATACTCATAGCTCCACCTTACGCGGGTATTTACGCGACCTGATCGTTAAATTATTTCTTCTTCTCAGCTTTTTTGATCTTTTTTTCAGCCTTTTTTTCTTTCGGACTCTTTGCCGGATCTTTTTTAACTGCTTTCTTACTGTCCTCGCCTTTGCTCATGACCAATCTCCTTATTACACAAGGTTATGCTGCGTACCGGTATTATACCACTCTCCGGAGCAGGGAGTGGTTTTTATTGCCGGCATTCGCATCTCCACCCTCGCCGCGCACGGTACCGAGTGGCCTGATGAAGGCCAGGAACCGCTCCCTGAGCCGCTCCGCGTCAGCACGATTCCCGGTGCTGCGCAGGATCTCCATGACGCATTCAGCCGTACAGAGACCCGACTCCTTCTGGTTCTTCCTGAGGTTGTAGACGGATTTTCCGGCAGGTTTGAGGCAGACGCGGCGGACCTGTTGCAGGTATGGGCTTCTCTGGTGGATTTTCCGCGCCTCATGCCAGGTGCTGTCGATAAGAATGACATGACCTATCCCGGTGAGATCGCCTTCCGCCTCGTCAGCAGTTCCGGGATAGATCAGCGCCACACCGCCCGCCTCGATCTCCTCAACAAGTGCAGCAGGCGGATTGATTCTGTCCCAGCGGATCTGCCGGGCCGCGCTCCCAAGAATCTCCACCACCAGTTTGCCGGTGTTGGAGGGCTTTTCCAGCTCCTTGAAATGAGTCAACAGGGTGAATTTCATGACCGGTATCCCATAAATTAAGAGCGGTTGATTGGCCGCCTGTTGAATCAGGTTTACTGTCCCCGGGATTCCCGGTTAAACCAGGCAAGAATTGCTTCCACTGATTGTGTCCCGGCCAGCTGGGCGATCACCTTGCCGCCCCGCAGCAGCATGATGACCGGGATGCTGCGTACGGCAAAGCGAGAGGCAAGGGACTGATTGTCCTGGGTGTTTATCTGGACTACCGCTGCCTTGCCGGCAACTCTTTCGGCAACTGTTCGCACCGCCGGTGCGAAGGAGACGCAGTGCGGTCACCATGGGGCCCAGAACTCGGCCAGCACCGGTCCAGGATAATTGGCGATAAAACCGTTGAAGCTGCTGTCGGTCAACTGTTGCGGCCGGTAGTAGAGGGGCTTTAGATCGGCCCGGCATCTGCCGCAGCGCCCCGTTTTCCCTTCCATCTCCGCCGGGATCCTGTTACCAGTGCCGCAGGCGCTGCAGGTGACAATGTAGGAGCTCATGAAATCCTCCGCTTACCCATGATTCAAGGAGCTACTGACTACGCTGCAAGGGTAACAGGGAAGGGGGCGGTGTCAAAGACACCATCCCCTGTCTCAGTAATTACTGATGTCCCTTGAATTCTCCATCCTGTAAACCATGTTTCTCTCAGGGAAGCGGCGTGAGGAGCGAATCTCCCAGCGCGGTATCGTTGCCGCTGATCACGTTTTTGAGAGGAGAAGAGTAGGGGGCAAAGCCGTTGGCCTGTACATGAACCCGGTAGGCTCCGTCTGGTACGAACGTACTGAAGGCACCTTCCCAGCTCTGGCGGCCGGATAGGTGGCTGGATAGGTTGCTGAATATGGTGCTGCCCGCTATGGGATTAACACCGTTTTGGGGAACAACCGTCACGGTTGCGCTCGACCAATCCCTGACAGTCGACACGACCGTGCCTGACAAGGAACCGAAACTGTTTAGAGGGCTGCTTGGCTGTGTGATGCGGATACCGGTCGGTTTCAGGTTGTAGGCGCCGTTGCCGCGGGCCACAATGGCGGTATTCGGATCGAAGTCGAGAAGGATGGCATTGATGATGCCCTCTTTTACTTCGAACTGCCCCAGGACCTTAAGCCCTGATTGCTGGGCGCTGGGGGTGGTGAGGGGGATTTTGACGGTCGGGGCTGTTTTCAGGGTGAGGTAATTGACCGGATCCTTTCCCTGCCCGCTTGGATTCGGCTCCAGGACGAGACGCACCTGGCTGAAGCTCCCGGCAGGAATGGTGACAGTACCGAGGATCTCCTGCTGGAAGCGGAGGGTAAGGATATCCACGATGTGCGGGGTGCTGTAGGAAACCAAAACCGGTAAGCGGGCATCATTGTCTTCGGCATTCTCCATGCCGTTCGGAACCAGCCGGACCTCTCTGATCGCTACCACCACCTGCTGAAAAGCATCACTCTGCTTGTCAATGATGCCGACTTGGAGCGTGCCACTTTTCGGCGGCGGGCTGCCACCCTTACCGCACCCTGAAAACTGGGCAAGCGAAACGAACGCCAGCAATAACACCAAACTGTAAATCTTCTTCAAGTTCCTGGACATGAATCATACCTCCTTTGAGTGATTTCCCATCAGCCCCGGGTTTCTGTACTGAAAAACAAAAAGCCGGGGCAAAAATATCAGGTGATATTTCGGCAACCCGGCTGTCTCGGTGAGACCCTGTAGGCTTTCCGCCCCATCCTCACGGATGGTTGAGTATTATCGTGTATTTCCTGAGAGAATAAATATAATTCGTCTTATAGCTGTGATTGAAAAAAAAGTCAATCTATTCAGAAATTTAAGCGGTTTTTAAAAGCTTTTGGACTTCGGAAACCGTAGGCAAATTGTGATTTTGTACTACCTGCAACTCTGGAAAATTCCGGACTTCAGAAGCTTGTTTTTGGGCATTGATCCCTGCAGAAGGAGTATAATAATTACAGAAAGGAAAGGGTTTGATCAAATTATAGCGACTGCCAGAGGAAAGGAGGTGGCAACCATGAAAGCCATGACAACGAGGACCATGATGCCGCTGCGTCGGGTGGGCGCAGCCATGAAAACCATGATGGGGAAAAAGCTCCGGATGACTCCTAACCACAACGTTCATGTAATTACTCACCACGGTAAATTGATGATCGGTCGTAAAGGACGCAAGGGTTGAAGCGCTGTCACAGCCGGAGAGGTCCCGATGGCCTCCCCCTTCATATGATCTGTTTCATGAAAAGCGGGCACCAGGAATCAGCAAAGGTGGTTGTCTAGCCCCTTTTGTTGGTCTAAGCAGGTATCCTCAATTTGCCGGCCAGTTTACATCTCCCACTCACCCGACTCCCATCGCTGGATGGCCATTTCTGCCCGAAATCCGAGCAAACCGGGCTCTTTCGCTACCCTGCTCAAGGCTGCCAGGCAACGCCGGGTATCGAGGCGGATCGAATAGACCGCTGCCATGCCAGCTACTATCGGGTCGAGGCTGTCGACCAGGTCCAGCAGGCTTTCTTCCCCCTTCGTCCCCTCACGTACCAGTGCTTCATGCAGCGCAGCGATCATCCTGGCCTGGGTATCGGCCCGCTCAGCATCCATAGACTCAATTGCTGCGTGATGCGCCCTGGCAACCACGGCGAAGCGTTTCAACAGCCGGTCGAGCCGGCCGCGCTGAATGTCTCCGGGGTGTTTTGAGGACAAATCAGTCATGCCCATTTTCCTGCCCGCTCTTTACCTTGCAATTTGGCATCTGCGCCGGGTCAGCCCGTTCTCCGCACCTTGAAGAAGCGCCCCTTGATCCTGTTTCTCCCAAGACAGTCCAGTGCCTGATCGATACTCTGTCGCATGATTGCTACATAGGTATGCTGATCAAAAACATCGATCCTGCCGACCTCGCTCCCCGCTATTCCCTCCTCGCCTGTCAGGGCTCCCAGGATATCTCCGGGCCGCAGCTTGTTCTTCCGGCCGCCGTCGATGCAGAGGGTAACCATGGGTGGTAATGGCGGTCTGCCTGCGGCCATTGCCAGAGATGCAAGGTCATGGCGGGCAATCGTGCTCTCCAGTGACTCTTCGATGGCAGCTATCAGTCGGCTTTCCCGGGGCGATACCAGGCTTATGGCCAGCCCCTGCTCCCCGGCACGACCGGTACGGCCGATGCGGTGGGTATGTATCTCCGGGTTGCGGGATAGCTCGAAATTGATCACTGCCGGAAGCTCCTTGATGTCCAGCCCGCGGGCAGCGACATCGGTGGCTACCAGCACTGAAGCGCTCCGGTTGGCAAAACGGACCAGCACCTGATCCCGCTCCCGCTGTTCCAGGTCGCCATGGATGGCCAACGCCGCAAAACCCCGGCTGACCAGGGCAGCGGCCAGTTCATGGCACTCCAGTTTCGTGTTGCAGAAGACCAGGGTCGACTCTGGACGATAATGCCCGAGAATGCGTGCCATTGCCTCGGTCCGCTGCTCTCTCTCCACCTCAAAGAAGATCTGCTCTATGGAACCCTTGTCATGTATTTCGTCCACGCTTACCAGGGCCGGTTCGTGCTGGATCGCTGCACTCATGGCAGCGATCGACTCCGGGTAGGTAGCGGAAAACAGCAGGGTCTGTTTTCTTGGTGGGGTGGCGGCAATCAGGGTGCCTATCTCTTCCTGAAATCCCATATCGAGCATGCGGTCCGCTTCGTCAAGCACCATTACCCGCAACGCGGACAGGTCCAGAGTCCCCCGGCGCAGATGATCGAGCAGACGACCGGGGGTGCCGACGATCACATGGGCGCCATGCTCCAGAGATCCCAGCTGGGGACCGAAGGGAACGCCACCGCAGATGGTCAGGATCTTGATGTTGTCAGTAAAACGGGCGAGGCGTCGCAGCTCCTTGCCGACCTGATCGGCAAGCTCGCGGGTCGGGCAGAGCACCAGCGCCTGCACCCGGAAGGACGATGCCTCCAGGTGTGTCAGCAGTCCGATGCCAAAGGCGGCAGTCTTACCGCTGCCGGTCTTGGCTTTGGCGATCACGTCCTTGCCGGCCAGGATGAGCGGCAAACTGTGGGCCTGAACCGGAGTCATCTCGGTGTAGCCGAGGGAGGCCAGGTTTTTGAGCATGGGGAATTTAATGTGCAGTGAAGAAAAGGCTTTCGGGCTCATGGGGGTCTCTCTCATTTGCGCCCGCAAAAAAACCACAGGAGGTTGGCCCTGTGGTTCAGACGCTTGATAAATGTAGCATATTACTGTCGGGGGAGCAATTGATTAGCACGGCTACTCCTCAGAGGTTCGGGACGGTGTATAATTAAATCAGGATACACCATTACAGTCATAAAAGGAGAGCAAGTCATGGCAAATCCGTTCGTTCATGTAGAGCTGATGACCACTGATGTGGCCAAAGCCAAGGCATTTTATACCGGGCTGTTCGATTGGCAGCTGGAAGAGATTCCGGGGATGGACTACACCGTGATCAAGGTAGGCGAAGGGACCGGTGGCGGCATGATGAAAACCGCCCAGCCCGATTCGCCGTCGTACTGGATCGCCTATGTGCTGGTGGACGATGCCGCTGTCGCCACCGAAAAAGCCCGGGCACTTGGAGCGATAATCTGCAAAGAGGTCACCGAGATTCCCGGCATCGGCTGGTTCAGCGTCATTACCGATCCGACCGGGGCGACACTGGCACTTTGGCAGATGAACCCGGCTTATCCAAAACCGGCGGCATGAGCGACTGGTTGCCGATTTACGCCGGGCGTATGAGCAAGGAAATCGGCTGGAGTGCGGGCAGGGAGCGTGCAAGATTCCGCTTGATTTATTGTTAGATAGGATTAACATGAATGTAGGAGGAATGCTCTTTGACAAGTAGCTCTGGGGTGCCCGTAACAGGAATGTGAGGAACCTATCGACCAGTTTCGTATTCTGTCTGCCATCAAGACGTGGTGAGCAAGCCGTTGAGGTCAAAGGGACGCCTGAAGCGTTGCGGCAGGCAAAAGGTTTAGCAAAGGATGGAAGTGCTCACTAGATTCTACAGCATCCCGGAGCGAATTATGGAAATTGGCGCTGTTCGAAATCACGCGGAAAGCGACATGTCTCATCCGCCAGGCGTGTGACACCGCTTGAAAAAGGGAACATCGGGAGGCCTTACCGCTTTGTACGACCCGTGTGGGTCGTCACGATCGGCCTGTCGGTCTTCACCGACGGATCAGAATAAAGGATTTCGCTCCAACGCCAACCATTTTTCAGGAAAGGCGGCCGCTGAGGCCGCCTTTCTTTGTTGCATTTGTAAATGCCTTTATGTCGCCCTTTCAAAGGAATAAAATAAGATCAGAGGGTAGTACTCTGCATCATTTCAGAAGAGAAAGAGAGGTGCTTTATGCGCGTGATACTGATAGGTGGAACCGGCACGATCGGCCAGGAGGTGGCAAAAGCTCTGCGGGTAGCCCATGAAGTGGTGACCGCCAGCAGGCACAGTGGGGATCTGCTGGTCGATATCGCGGAGCCTGTGAGCATTGAGTCAATGTTCAAGCGGGCGGGCAAGTTCGATGCCGTCGTTTCCGCGGCAGGTTCGGCACGCTTCGGCCCACTGGACGATCTGGATTACGACGACTTCCTCTTCAGTTTTAATAACAAGTTAATGGGGCAGGTGAACCTGGTCCGGATCGGTCGAACCTATATAAATGACAACGGTTCATTTACGCTCACCAGCGGGGTGCTGGCCAGCAAGCCGATGCCAGGCAGCAGTGCGGTCAGCATGGTCAATGCCGGGCTGGAAGGGTTTGTCCGGGCGGCACAGCTAGAGCTGGGGCGGGGCGTGAGAGCCAACGTTGTGAGCCCGGTATGGGTACAGGAGACCCTTCTCGCCATGGGACGGAGCACGGCTGAAGGCATGCCCGCCGCCCTGGTTGCCCGTGCCTACCTTGCCAGTGTTACCGGCACCATGAAGGGAGCGGTGCTGGACGTGAATGATTATGTCTGAAGAGGATTGCACGGTTCCGCTGCTTTCTACTCCTTCAGCTCGAAGGACACCTTGAGCGTAACCTGATATTCGGCCACCTTGCCATCTGGGCCGATGTGTCCGCGAACCTCCTTAACTTCGAACCATGAGAGTTTGTCCAGTGAGCTCTTTGCTTTGAGCAGTGCAGTCTCTATGGCCGCTTCGATACTTCCTGCAGCAACGCCGATTATCTCAACTTTCTTGTAAATCCTGTCTTTGCCGTACATGGAAACCTCCTTTTAAACAGCTGTCCACTCCTGCATCAAGCATAACAGAGTGTGGGCCGTCTGCAACAGCCGACATGACAGCCTCCGGGAAACTGCAAAGGCGGCCGATTATCCCGTGTTGCAAAATTTCCTTGGATTTTTGACGTGGATCATATATCCGGCAGCAGACCCGGTGTATTCTCGGGCAGAATTAATTAATCCGGCGGTCGTCTAAGACGCCGCACACAAAGGAGGGAGAGCGATGGGAGATTGCGGATGCGGTCACGCTGCGGGTGCAGGGCCGTTTGCTGAAGGGAGGGATCTTGTGGAGTTTGTTTCACGAGCCCATGGTGGAGTTCTGAAAACAGAGCAGTTGCCCGGGGGCGGATTGCAGACAACCTGTCAGGGGTGCGGAGCACTCTTTACCCTGGCCACCTTTGTAGGCAGTTGTCCGGTCTGCGGCGGAGTCCATGCCGTCTCACCGCCGCGCTGTCATGATCCGGCGAATATCCAGTTTGCCGGCAAAGAGTATCGACTGTCGTAAATGCCGGAACTGCTGCATTCAGGGTGCGGCAGTCAGCAGTATTTCAAGCGGGGTAAGTCATGACAACAGTCAGTGAAATTGCGGCCACTCTCATCATTTGGGTATTGACGGCTTTTGGGGGCTTTTTCGGCCTTCGAGCCGCCTGGCGGCGCAGAAAACAGAAACGTACCGATGAATAGCCATTGCAGATTTGCAAGAGAGAGAATTTTGTGAGCCGGAAAATCCGGCAGATTTTTCTCAGTATGGTAAAATAATAGTCAGCCAGGCTGTATTTGCCGCAATAAAAAGGCTGATAATGCCCGGCATTCATATTGCAAGTTCTGCTGTGAGAGAGAAGATCACGCAACGGAGGTGACGTATGGATACCTTGCCGATTGATGAGGCTATTGAGCGCTACGTACGGGAACGGAGGGAACGCGGGCCGCACCAGGCCGGTGCCCACTTCCTCAGTTATGCGCATCTCCGTTATCATGGGAGGGAGCTGATCGAGTTCCTTGACACGACTTCGAGAATGATCCGTTACTATATCGGTTTTTTCCGACTCGTGATAAACCCCCTCAAGGGGCCTGAACTGGCCTTTTTTGCTACGGCGGTGGCATTGGCCGTGTTCGGCTGCCTGATGCTGAATGAGCCGGAGGAGCAGCTCCCCGGAATTTTTGTTCTGTCGGGCGCCCTGGTGAACGGCTGGGCAATAATCAGGAGGGTTGTCAAAAAGTGGTGTGATCTGAGCGTTCTGATAGCAATCTATCGTGAGCTGCTCATCCTGGCGGAAAAGGAGCTGCTTGCAGAGAGAGCCTGCTTTGCCGGAGCGCTGAACAGTGGGGGAGAATCGGTGCTGGACACCCAGTCCTGAAAGAGATTCAGTTCCTGAAAAAAGGCGGCCGTTCGGCCGCCTTTTTTTATTCACTTGTCAGTATTTGAGCACCTTGGCCAGAAAGTTCTGAAGCGCCGCTGTTCGCGGATGACGGAACAATTCCGATGAAGGCCCGGCTTCTGTCACGGCGCCGCCGCTGACAAACAGGCAGTAGTCGGCGACCTGGCGGGCAAAGCCGATATGATGAGTTGCCATGATCAGATGACGCCCCTCATGGCGCAACTCTTCGATGACCTCCAGCACCTCTGCAGTCATCTCAGGATCAAGGGCCGAGGTCGGTTCGTCGAACAACAGAAAACGGGGCCTGATGGCGATTGCCCGCACGATTGCCACCCGCTGCTGCTGGCCTCCGGAAAGTTCGGCAGGTTTTTTGGCAGCGTGGGACGACAGCTGAAAGCGCTCCAGCAGATCCATGGCATGCACCCTGGCCTCTGCCGGAGAATAGCCATGCACCTTTTCCAGCGGGAGCGTGATGTTGTCCAGTGCCGTCAGGTGGGAGAAGAGATTGAACGCCTGAAAGACCATACCGATGCCCTGGCGGTGACGCAGCAGGGCCTCCCTGTTGAAAAGCAGCTGTTCGCCATCAATCGCCAGAGTTCCCCGGTCCGGGATCTCCAGTCCGGCAATCAGCCTGAGCAGCGTGGTCTTCCCTCCGCCGGACGGACCGATAATTGCCAGGGCCTGGAAATCGGCAATCGTTTCGGTTATCCCCTGCAGAGCCGCCTGGCTGCCATACCATTTTTCCAGACCGCACAGATCAAGTCGCATAACGGTACTTCCGTTCCAGAGCCCGGCTCGCGAGAGAGACGGGGAGTGTCAGCAGCAGATATCCCGCCGCTAATGGGAGGTAACTCTCCAGCGTACTGTAGGTGAAGGCATTCACCTCCTGGGCATTGAGGGTGAATTCGCTGACAGCGATGATGGACAGGAGCGAAGAATCCTTGATGATTGAGGCGAACTGGCCGGCCAGCGGCGGCAGCAGCCGCCGCAGCACTTGCGGAAAGACAATGTAGCGATAGGTCTGCCAGCCGGTCAGCCCGATGGCCCGGGCCGACTCCAGTTGGGATTCCCCCACGCTTTCGATCCCGGACCGGATGATCTCGGAGATATACGCCCCGCTAAACAGCGACAGGGTCAGCACTCCTACCAGGTAGCGATCGGTAATCCCGAAAGCATCGGCAACTACATAGAAAAAAATCAGAATCTGCACCAGCAGTGGGGTTCCGCGAATCAGCTCGACATAAAGCGTCCCCAGCGAGCGGGCCGGCAGAAACGGGCAGCGGCGGGCGAGGGCCGCAGTCAGGCCGATTATCAGGCTGGTGCAGAGCGCCGCTGCAGAAATGGCCACTGTCATCAGCCAGCCCTGCAGAAACTTGAGTCGGTAGGCAAGGACCGCGCTCCAGTTCCAGCCGTACTGCAGCTGCTGGAAGGCAAAGGTGAAGACCAGCGCCACCAGCAGCAGGGCCAGCAACCAGCCCAGCAGCAGGGGGAGGAGAGGGACTGTTTCATCCCGCCCGCTCCGCTGGTCGAATAATAGTTTGAAAAAGAATGAGCTCATGGTCGCACCTCCGTGTCAGAGGTAGAACGGATAGCCCAGCCGTTTGAATGCCTCTTTCTGTTCCTTCAGATACCGGTCACCCAGCCGCTCGAAGCCTCCTTTGGCGCGGAACTCCTTCAGAAAGGCATTCACCTTCATGCGCAGGACATCATTCCCTTTGCGCACGCCGACGGCCCAGGACTCTTTCTGGAACGGGACGAGCAGTGCCGTGGTTGTTGTCCGGTTGCGCTGCCAATTCTGGTAGACCGACATCTGGTCATAGATGAAGGCATCAGCCTTGCCCTGCACCACTTCCAGGACTGCTGCAGACTCCTTGTCCAGAACCAGCAGCCGGGCCCGTCTGATGTTTCCTGCCGCAAAAGTGTGACCGGTCGTCCCCTTTTTTACGGCCACTGTCCGGCCGGGCCGGTCGAGATCCTTGATGCCGGTGACCAAAGCCCCTTTCTTTACCAGCAGACAGAGTCCGGTACTCAGGTACGGGTCGGAGAAATCGATCGATTTCGCCCGCTCCCCGGTAGCGGTCATGGAAGAGATGATCAGGTCGATCTTGCCGGTTTTCAGCGCCGGAATCAGTCCATCAAAGGCGGTATTTTCAATGACGACCTTCTTGCCCAGCGACTTTCCCAGCTCAAGGGCAAGATCAACGCTCACCCCCGAAGGTTTGCCGGACGTGTCGGTCATCTCGAAGGGTGGATAGGACAACTCCATCCCCACCACCAGCGTATCCTTCTCCGCAGCCGCTGCCCTGTCGACGGAAAAACCCGGCAGCAGACAGCAGAGTATCAGCGCCAGCACACACCTTTGTAACCTGTCTCTCAGCATTACATCTCTCCCAAGTTCTGAAACCGTTGCCGGTGCCCTCCCTGCTTCGTTCTGCAGTATAGCAGCTCAACCGGCTTCTGCAATGCCGGCAAGGTGCCCGCCTTCACCCTTCTTCTCTCCATGCCGATTACTCTATGATTAAATAATGCCTGGAAGGCAGCTTGACCCGTTAATCTGTTAGATTTACAATGGAATCAGGGAGTAGCCTGGTAATGCTTCCCCTGAGATGGAGAATTTACTCGCATAGAGAAGCGGGAAGGGAGATTTACCATGTCAGCCATAGAACTGAGTGCAAAGGAAGCGGCAACGCTTGTCACTGCTCTTGAATCGTACCTGCCCGAGCTGGCCACGGAGCGGGTCGGCACTGACAACCGGGAATGGCATGCAGAACTGAAGGCACAGGAGGCAATTCTCTGCGAAATCCTGAATCGCCTCAAAGCCGTGAAGTCCTGACATATTTATTCCTGTGCCTGAAGTAAATATGCATTTTCATGTAAACCGTTAGAGCGCAATAACGCGAAAAGCGGCCGAGCGGCCGCTTTTCGCGTTAAGTTGGTATTTCTGAAATTACTAGGCAAGCAGCAAGGAAACAGCATGCAGCAGCAGGCCGATAACGCCGCCGACCAGGGTTCCATTCATCCTGATGAACTGCAGGTCGGAACCGATACTGAGCTCGATCTCGCTGACATAATCATCGTTTTCCCACTGTTGCACCGTGCCGGAAATATGCCCGGCAATGGCAGTTCGCAACGTATCCCCGTAGTGTAATACCAACGTTGCAAGGTGTTCATTCAAGGACTCTTTCAATCCCCGGTTTTGCGCCAGGGTATTGCCAAGACCGGCAACGGCTGCCGAAATTTTCTCCTGCACCTTTGAATGGGGCTGTTGCAGGTCGTCGCTCAGCCAGCTCTTCAGATCGTTGCCGAGGTTTTTCACATAATCGGCCACAAACTGGTTGTGCACAATTTCGAGCTTGATCGCCTCGATCTTGTTGCGCAGCACCAGGTCAGTTTTCAGCCTGGCAATGAACTCCGTCACGGCATTATCAAACCTGTACCTGACCTCATGGGCAGGATCGGCATTAACTTCCTGAATGAACGCGTTAATTCTTCTGGCGACCTTTTCGCCCGCCCCTTTGGAAAACTGGTCCCGGTTGGGGATAAAGTGACTCAGGAGCGGGTACTCTTTCGTACACATGTCATCGATGGAGCTGGCCAGTCTGGCCTGCGCTTCGGCGGTCGCCAGCCATGCGGCAAAGCGGTTCAATATGTCATCAAGAACGATCTGGTGGCGATTGTCTTTTTTGAGTGTCGCGAGAATACTCCCTGCGGAAGACGAGAGGTCGAAGTTTTCTATCCGGTTGCTGAAGACCGCTCTGAGCAGCTGCTGCACCCGCTCGTCATCGATAAAATCCAGGGAGTCGGCAATCAGACGGGTAAACCCTCTGGCCAGTCCGGCGGCATTCTCCCGCGACATCAGGTAAAAGGCAAGGTGCTCGGCCGGATTGTACTCTCTCAACTTGGCGATCAGGGTATCGCTGGCAAGAAACTTGTCCCGGATAAAGTCGGCCAGATTTCCGGCAATTGCATCCTTCTTGTTCTTAATGATGTCTGTATGCGGTATCGGCACCCCCAAAGGATGGCGGAACAGCGCCACCACGGCAAACCAGTCCGCCAGGGCGCCAACCATGGCTGCCTCCGCAAAAGCGGCCAGCCACTCCCAGGCGCCATGCCCTTTCCGGGAGCGTGCAACAACAAACAGTATGGCTGCGCCAATCATCAATCCCGTGGCTATTGTCTTGTTTCTGATCAGTATTCGTTTTCTGTCGTCAACGCACTTTCTCAAGGGTTATTTCCTCGTTCCCGCACCGCCCAGCAGCGGCAGGATGAACTTCTCGAAGGTGGCCTTCTGCCTGGTGGTGAGCAGGTCGACGTCCCCTTCGTTATCGAGGAGGAAAGTGCCGACGCCGATGACGGTCTTTGCCAGATAACCGGTGCCGGCAACGCTTTTTTCGATCTCTGCGGTTCGTCTGCTCAGCAGGAATCGCAACTGGGGTAGTTCAACTTTCATATGTTCTGCTCCGTAAAGGTGAGGTGGGTGCCGCTGCTTGCTATTGCTGTGCCGGGCGCTATACTGATTACAGGATCAAAATCGCTGTCGAATTGGAAGGCGCGCCGTGTATTCTACTTCCAGAAAAGAGAGGATGCTATGAAAAGAATAATTCCGGCCATTATTTTAACTTTAATGGCACTTGCCCTTTCCGGTTGCGGCCATCACTATCACGCCATGTATGTGCGAGACGCCGCCGACCTGGTCAAAGCTGCCGACTGGTCCAAAATGGAAACCGCCACCGTTACCATGACCGACTATGCCTTCAACCCGGCTTCTGTAGTCTTCCGCCAGGGGGTCCCTTATAAACTGGTCATCGAGAACAAGGGTACCGAGAAACACTATTTTACCGCAGAAAACTTCTTTCGGGCGATCGCTACCCGTAAACTCCAGTCCAACACCGACGGCGAGGTAAAGGCCCCCTATTTCAGCGCCATCGAAGTCTATCCCGGACGTTCTCTCGATCTTTATTTCATTGCTGTAAAGAGCGGGACCTACCCTCTCATCTGTACGCTCGAAGGGCATGAGGCTATGGGGATGAAAGGAGAGATCCGCATCGAATAGGATGACCGTAAGTCTCCTTTCAAGACGAGCCTGCATGTCAGCAGGAGCATGGCAATATCCATGAATCAAAAAAGGCGACCATCTGGTCGCCTTTTGTATTGCCAAGAGTCCAAAAGTCAGCTTGTCAGAAGTTGAGTAACCTCATTCTTCCTGCAGCTTAAAAAACACATACCCTATCCCTGTAGTTCAGATATTGGTAAATCTTAAGGGCAAAGACATCAAGCTATGTTTCTGTAAGAGTTCTCGATCTGCTCAAACCCGCGCTGAACTCTCTTTAGCAGGCTGACTTCCTTAACCGGCTTCAGGATGATGTCAAAGAAGCCTTTCTTGAAGGCGGTATGCTCCTCGTCAGGGGTCGCATTTGCCGTCATCAGTATCACTGGCGTAAAGCGGAATTCAGGAATTTTCCTTACCGCGTCGAGGAATTCGTAGCCACCCAGCTTCGGCATTACCTTGTCGGTAATAATCAGCTTCGGCTTATGCGTGAAGATTATTTTGAATGCCTCCATTGGATCAGGTGCAGTATCAACAGTGTAACCGTGTTTTCTCAGAACGTCGGAAACCGAGATCCTGATCAGTTCATCGTCTTCAACGAGTAAAATCGATTTTTCCCCGGTTTCGACAATGTCTCTTCCCATGTAATGTTTTGCAATGGCGCGGTTTATATCGGTACGTGTGGAAACGAAGATTACCAGCTGAACCTTGTGGAGAGCAGAGAGCTCTTCGAAAAGCTTGGCTGTTGTGGGATCGATAACCGCCAAACCAAGTTTGCCATTCTCCAGCTTCAGCGGGAAAATCGTATGTTCGGTAGCCATTTCGAACGGAATCATTCTCAGCAATTGCGGAGGATATGAAAGCCGTGCAAAGTTCCGAATTTTTCTGCATCGGTACTGTATGGCCAGACCTTCAGCCAGCTCTTCGGGAGTGATAAGCCCGATCTGTTCGAGGAACGTTCCAAAACGAATGTTCTTGCTTTTGGCGTGAGCGACCATACGTTTAAGGCCGGTCTCCGTGAGCAGGCCACGCTCGACAAATATCCTGCCGAGCTTTTTGCGGGGCAACTCACCGCCAGTTGTCTCAATTTCCACTACTATCTTCTCCTGTAATTAATGTTGAAAAATAAATCAGTCCCGCATTTTCCCTTCATGAGAGCGGGAACGCGTCTATCTCTAGCACAAAAACAGCGGTAAAAAAACCATTTTGCAGGTCACTTCCAGGCAGTAGCCTGAAGAAACAGCGAAGGCGGCCGATTGGCCGCCTTTTGAATTGAAGGAGTCTGTCTCCAAAATATTTAAAGGACTGACCCTTTGGATTCCTTCTTACTTGTGACACTCTTTGCAGGTGGTAGGCCCTTTGCCTGAGGCATGACAGCCCTTGCAGGTTTTATGAGCAAAATCCTTGCCAAAATCTTCTATCTTGCCGCCGGCTGCTGTTGCATGGCACTTGGTACAATCCTTCAGCAGCTCCTGATGTGCCTTGTGGTTGAACTTGACACCTCTCTTCAACTCGATCACGTCGGCGGCAAATGCGTTTCCAGTGAATGCGGCTAGAGCAAGTATGGTGATAATCACTTTTTTCATTTAAATTCTCCTTTTTGGATAGTTCCGTTTGTTATGCAACACGATAGAGCTGATACATTTCATGTGCCAATGAGTGCCTGTTGCGTAACATGCCTGAATCAATGGTGATTTCGATAAGCTGCCTCTTCCGGAACACCGGCAGCATCTTAATTAAGGCATGGATTGCCTTATTTGGGACAACAATATGCCTGGTGGTCCTGATGATTCCCTTCAGATATCTGCTTACGCTCCAACTCTCTTCTCCTCCCGCACTACTTTTCTATTATCTTGACGCCTGGCCGCTGCCCGAGCAGCAGCTGGCCGGAGCGGCCGACCAGTTCTTTCCCGGCCGGCTGTTTTTGAAGTGGAAGCGCCGTGCCCGTGGGGCAGGTGCCGTTCTGAATGTAGTAGAGTGCGGCGTTCAGCCGGGCTTCACTTGCGTTGCCCAGCGCGTAGCCAATATCGTCGTTCACCTGACAGGTCGGCGCAAAACCGGACTTATAGTTGCTGGTGCCGGCGGAATTGACCCCCTCTGAATCTATGGCGAAGTAGGCGTTCTGGTCGAAATTAGCCTGATGGAATGCGTACGGTTTGCCGCAGGTTGTCAAACCGATCCGGACAATGCCAATATGGGGGAGAAGGCTGTTGATGATCGACTCGCTAGCGGAACATGTAGTTGAACCGGTCAGGACAAACAGTCTGGCAAAGCCCAGTTCCGGTATCAGGTTGCCTGACCGGTCGAGGTTGCTGAAGAGAAAGGTATTGGCGGGATTGTCGGTATCGTCCTGATGTTTCGAATTGAAGAGCAGTTTCTCGAACACCTCTCCCTGCACTGCCGCCCCGCCGATCATGGAGGCAACCTCTTCGGCAATAAACAGGTAACCGCCGGTGTTGTACCGCAGATCCAGCACCAGCTCGCTCACCCCCTGCTGCTGGAAATAGGTCATGGCGCTGATCAACTGCTGCTCACTGGTTTTGAGCTGATCATTGAACAGCAGGTACCCGATTTTGCCGACCCCGGGGAGGGTGATGATCCGGGGCGACTCCACCGTGGTGAGGGAAAAGATCGAAGAGGTGAGAGTGACCGTCGTGAGGGTGGCATTGGGTTGGCTGACAGTAAAGGCAACGGGCACACCGGCCGTATCGGGGAACAGGACAGCATTCAGCTCGGCAGCGGTCATGGCCGGGATCGAACGGCCGTTAACCGCCGTAAGTTCCGTGCCGCGGGTGATGGAAGCCGCTGCCGGAGAATTGGGGTCAACGTAGAAGGCGAACAGCCTGTTGCCATTTACCCACCCCCACTTCACACCGAAGCCGACATCCTGTCCCTCCTGCATCAGGCTCTGTGCCTTCGCCGCCGGCATGGTGAAACTGAACCGGTCGCGGGACTTCACCAGCAGGGCATAAAAATAGTCGGTGGGACCGGGGTAGTTTGCCGGCGGCACATCGACGATCTCGTTATACCAGAAATATTGGTCGTCAAGGTGCGAGCGCACCCAGGCTTTTTCCGCGTCCTGATTAGTGTTCGCGGTGGACGACGATCCGCCACCGCCGCCGCAGCCTGCAACAAGAATGAAAAGGAAACAGACGATGAAGGTACGTAAAGACATGTGACCTCGCTCTGGCAGCTGATTAGGTACTGTGTAAACAGTAAGACAGTATCGTTTATTAGTAAAGGGCTCTGTGTCAGTGAGGCAAAATTACCTTTCCATCCGGAGCTTTTCCTGCACGCTCCTGATCTTGTCTTCCATGGTCTGCTTCCGGTCTGTCCGGGTTCCCAGCTTGATGGTCGTTGTGATGCGCGGCGCGCCCATTTCGTGAACGACCTCATGGCAGCGCTTAACCGCTGTAAACACTGCATCCCACTCCCCTTCGATATTCGTGCCGTATGAATGCAGAGATGTCTTTAGGCCGGCGGCAGTCAACACCTTTTCGCAGGCGGCGATGTAGCTGCTGAGGGATACGCCGACTCCGAGCGGCACAATGCAGAGATCGACCAGTACTTTCATGCCTTCAATCCACCTTTTTAAGAGATATGGCTGAGCGTTTGCCCGGTATAGGGTGCCGGGAGTATAGCAGTTTTTTACGGGCCGAATCCATCAAAGTTCCCCGTAGCGGGTAAAGCGGGGTATTTCCTGCCCGGCGACGACCACCGTCTCCATAAACATCGCCAGAGGCCGTACCCAGAGAGAGTCGTTATCGTAGAGGCAGCGATAGACCACCAACAGTTCGTCGGTCTCGCTGTGACGGGCCGTCCCGATCACCCGGTACTCGCCCCCCTTGTAGTGCCGGTATCTTCCCGGCGTCGGTTCATTCTGCATGCTTACTCCCTTCATGACCGGATGGGTTGTTTCGTTCTCAGCCCCGCATTTTCTCACAGGCGTTTATCCGGCCTGGGCTTTTTTGCGGGGCTCAGCCCTTTCAACGTGCGGTTGAGGTGGCTCGTTGCGGCGCGCTGAAAAGATGAGCGCCCGGCCAATGCCGGCAAGGGAGAGCAGTGCACAGACCCAGCCGATCCAGTCTCCCAAGAGTGCGTAGAGTGTGCGTCCCTGCATCATCGGGACCCGGTCGACCAGCGTTTCCCTGGTCCAGATTCCGCTGCGGGTTACGATGCGCCCGACCGGGTCCACAAAGGCGGAAATGCCTGTATTGGTGGAGCGTACCAGGGCGCGGCGATGCTCGATCGAGCGGAAGCTTGCCAGGGCAAGGTGCTCCATCGGTTCGGTCGATTTACCGTACCAGGAGTCGTTGGTCAGGTTGACCAGCACATCGGGAGTCCGCCGGTCGAGCCCTCCCCGCATCAGGGAGCGGACCTGCCCGGGGAAAATATCCTCGTAGCAGATGTTCACCGAGAGCAGGTACTTTCCGAGCGGGAGCGGCTCAAGGCTCTTCCCGGGCAGGAGCCTGCCAGTGAACGGCGCCAGCGAATACAGTGCCGGGAAGGTTTCGCCAAACGGGATGAACTCACCGAAGGGGACCAGCACCATTTTGTCGTAGGTGCCGAGAATACGGCCGGCACCGTCAGCGAGCAGGGCGGAATTACGGGGGAGGGTCTCTCTCTCCTCCCCGAGCTGCAGGATCGAGCCGAACAGGGTGGGTGTCTGCGTGTTACCGAGCACTCCGGCAGGCAGGCTTCCCTCCCGTGACATCAGCCTGACGGACGTGACACTTTCCGGCCAGACTATCAGGTCCAGGGGTCGGCTGCCGGCAAGCAACCGGGACATCTCCTGGTGCTCGCGGAGCGGGCTTTCAGGATTCTTGAGCATGTCGCCTGCGCCACGGTTGGTCTGAATCATCCCAATGGTCAAATGTTCGGCAGCCGCGGCTTGCCGGTCCACAATGTTGATGCGAACCTGGCCGTAGATCAACACCGATGCAAGAACCAATGCAAAGACCAGTAGCAGGCGACCGGCGATCCGCCGGTTCCGGTACCACTCTTCAAGTACCGCATAGAGCGTGGCATTGATGTAGACAACGACAAAGGTGACCCCGAGGATGCCGGTCAGATCCGCGATCTGGGTCAGAAGGGGGAGCTGGTACTGACTGGCAGCGAGATAGTTCGGGAATAGTTCGGGCCAGAACTTCTCCAGCGCAGTCCAGACAACCGGGGAGACCCAGGCCACATTCCAGCCGGTATCGCGGGTGATCAGCCGCGTGCCCCACGCCCAGGCGGCCCATAAGACGCCGTTGGCCGCGGCCAGCAACAGAAGACCGAGGAAGGCGAACGGCCAGGCCGCCCCCGCGAACTGCCGGAACATCTGGATGGCCCAGTAGAAGCCGCCGACGTTCGTGACGATGCCGGCGAGCCAGCCTATGCAGAAGGCCCGGCCGGGGCTCTGATTCCGAATCGCCCACAGGATCGGTACGAGACAGATCCATTCGAGGTAGAACTGGTCAAAACCGGCGTAACCCAGAAATATGAGAATGCCGCCCACTGTCGCGGCAATCCAAGGCAGCGCAATTTTCATAAGATGGCTGGATGGCATGGTCTGTCCTTGGTTTCGCTGCACTGTCGATTCCGAACGTGTGGCAAGTTTACCATGTCAAAACCGTCGTGTTCAATCAATACTGCAAAGCAGTTCCCCGGAGGTTACACTTGTGCACGAGATGGGATTAAAGGTCGTTGCGGAAGGGGTGGAGAGTGCCGTCCAGGGCCAGTTCTTGAAAAACCATGGGTGCGACGGTGTGCAGGGCTTTTTCTATGGCAAACCTGTGGATGTGGATGAAATCATCAAGCTTTTCATTG
>JBGQLM010000077.1:0-21275 GCA_041500085.1 Geobacteraceae bacterium | reverse complement strand
GTCAACGCAGCAGCTAGCCAGGCAATGAAGGGTATGGCCGAGTGGCTGGAAACAAAAAGGGCAACCGCTACCGATGATTTCGCCTTGGGTGCAGAGAGGTTCCGCGAAATGCTCCGGATGACCGAGAGGGTCGATGTTCCGCTGGAGAGACTGGAGAAAACAGGCAGAGAGGACCTTGAGCGCAATCTTGCCGCCTTGCGCGCTGCATGTGTGGCCTATGCTCCCGGCAAGACCATTCCGGAGTGTGTCGCTATGGTGCAGGCAAAAAAACCGGAAGGTGGCGACGTGGTAAAGGCGGGGCGCCGTCAGCTCAAGGAGCTCAAGGCTTTCGTTGCCGAAAAGAAACTCATGACTATCCCCGGCACCGAGGAAGCGCTCGTTGCGGAGGCTCCACCGTACAAGCGGTTCAATCCCGCCTACATCGACATACCCGGGCCTTATGAAAAGGGGCTTCCTTCCGTGTACTACATTGCGCCGCCGGATCCGTCATGGTCCGTGGAGGAGCGCAACGCGTATATCCCCGGCACGGCGAGCCTGCTGTTCGTCTCGGCGCACGAAGTATGGCCGGGGCACTTTCTGCAGTTCCAGCACGCCAACCGGGCAGAGTCTAAATTCGGGCAGCTCTTTGTCGGCTATGCCTTCACCGAGGGGTGGGCCCATTATGCGGAGGAAATGATGTGGGACGCGGGGCTCGGCAACGCCGACCCGGCAACGCACATCGGTCAGATCCTTAACGCCCTGCTGCGTAACGTGCGGTTCATGTCAGCAATCGGCCTGCACACCGGGACCATGACGCTCGCGGAGTCGGAACGCATGTTCCGCGACACTGCCTTCCAGGACCCCGGCAACGCCCGGCAACAGGCGGCGCGGGGAACATTCGATCCCGCTTACCTCAACTACACCATGGGGAAGCTGATGATCCGCAAGCTCCGTGATGATTGGACGGCATCACGCGGCGGGCGCAAGGCGTGGAGCGCCTTTCATGACCGGTTTCTCTCGTTTGGCAGCCCTCCTATACCGCTCGTCCGGAAAGCCATGCTGGGTGCAGATGGGAAGGGAAATTTGGATGTTTTTTAGATCCCGTTCGACAATTCGCTCCCAGTTGACGTGCCTGGTGGTTACCTGTGTTTTACCGGTCTGGCTGGTAGCCGGCTTCCTGGTATTTCATGCCTACACGGCAAAACGCAATGAAATCACCGGGAACGTGCTCGAAACAGCACGTGCCATGACCATGGTTGTTGACCGGGAATTATCCAGCGTCCAGGCTGCACTCCGGGCGCTGGCCACGTCACCTGACTTTGCCAATGGCGATTTTGCTGCTGTCCATCGTCAGACCCTGGAACTGTTGAAGTCCTATCCGGGTGCAGATATCATCGTTGCCGACGCTACCGGGCAACAGCTGGTCAATTCGTACCGCCCCTATGGCGATTCATTGCCCAAGCGCAAGAACCTTGAAGCCGTGCGCAGTATTTTCGAATCAGGGAAGCCGCTTGTCGGTGATCTGTTCTACGGCGCAGTCACCAGACGGCCAATGATCGGGATCGATGTGCCTGTTTTCCGTGACGGAAAGGTTGCCTATGATCTGGCCATGACCTTCCCTTCCGACCGTCTGGCGTCGATCCTGGGGTCCCTGAATCTGCCCAAGGAGTGGTACGGCACGCTCCTGGACAGCAAGCAGGTAGTGGTCACCAGGACGCGAAGCCCGGAACAGTTTGTCGGAGTGCAGGCGACCCCGGTTCTGCGCCAGGCCATAAAGGTAACTACGGAGGGCACCACAGAGAATACCAATCTGGAAGGAACATCCGTGCTCACAACTTTCAGCCGCTCTGCGCTGTCCAATTGGACCGTGCTGATAGGGGTACCCAAAGCGACTGTCATGGCGGAATTGTACCAATGGATGGCATGGGCGATCGGTGGCTCAACGATCATTTCGCTTATCGGCATCTTTTTAGCCATGGGCATTGCACGGAGAATAGCCCAGGATATCCAGGCACTGGTGAACCCCTCCTTGTCCATCGGGAGAGGCGAGCATGTGGCTGCCATCGACAACCTTTCCGTCAAGGAGACCGAAGATGTTGCAGCAGCCCTGGTAAAAGCGTCTGAACTACTTCAACGTCGAGCAAGGGAACGTGATGACGCAGAAAGACAATTGTCCGAAACAATTGATCTTCTGCGAATAGAAACGGCAGAACGTCTGCGGGCCACTGAAGCACTCCTGGAGAGGGAGCGGATGTTTACCCAGCAGAGCCGCCAGGCGGCCATGGGTGAGATGATCGGCAACATCGCCCATCAGTGGCGGCAGCCGCTCAATACTCTGGGTCTTATGATCCAGGAATTGCCTATGATCCAGGAAGTGGGCGCGCTGACCAGAGAAAACCTCGACGCCAGCGTGGCAAAGGCCAAGAAGATCATCTCTCACATGTCGCAGACCATCGACGACTTCCGGAATTTCTTCCGGCCCGACAAGGAAAAGGTTTCATTCAAAATAAACGATATCGTGGCGAAGACCATTTCTCTTGTCGACGGGAGTTTCAGCGAACAAAAGATAAAAATAGAACTCAGTGCAGAAGAAGACATCTCCATTCATGGTTATCCTACCGAGTATTCGCAGGTCATCCTCAATATCCTGATCAATGCCCGGGATGCCTTTGTCGAGCTGAAAGCAGACGAGCCAAGGGTTGTTATTATCAGGCTGTTCAGGGAATACGACAAGGCAGTGCTGACTATTACCGATAACGCCGGCGGCATAGCCGAAGATATTCTTGCCAAGATCTTCGATCCGTACTTCACCACCAAGGGGCCGGACAAGGGGACCGGCGTCGGCCTGTTCATGTCGAAAACCATTATCGAGAAGAACATGGGCGGCAGTTTGAGCGTCTGCAACTCAGGAAATGGCGCAGAATTCAGGATAGAGGTCTGATATGAAGCATATACTCACAAGCAGCTCTGATATTTCGATCCTCTACGTGGAGGATGAACCGGAGACGCGAGAGATGGTGAGCAGGGTGCTGGCCATGCAATTACGCTCCCTGCAGCTGTATACCGCGGAAAACGGAGAGGCGGGTCTGGCTCTGTACCGGGAGCACCGGCCGGATATCGTCATCACCGATTTCAACATGCCGTTAATGGACGGGATCAGGATGGGCAACGAGATCAAGTCGCTGAATCCCGAGGCGATCATCATTGCCGTGACCGCCCACAGCGATACAAGTTACCTGCTGGACGCCATCGAGACCGGTATCAGCAACTATGTGCTGAAGCCGATCGATTACGACAAGCTATTTGAAGCCATTGCCAAAGGCATCGAAACAGTCAAAATGAAAAGAGTGGTCCAGGAACAGAACGATTACATCCGCAAGCTTTCCCGGGCCGTCGAGGCAAGTCCCTGCTCGGTGGTCATCACCGATGGCAAGGGTGTCATCGAGTATGTCAATCCCAAGTTCACCGAACTGACCGGCTACAGCTCCGAGGAAGCCATCGGCCAGAACCCCCGCATCCTGAAATCTAACAGGGTGCCTTCGAAAACCTATGAAGAACTGTGGGCTACGATAACCACCGGCAGGGAGTGGCGCGGCGAATTCCTGAACCTGAAAAAGAACGGCGAGCTCTACTGGGAATCCGCATCCATCTCCCCCATCTTCAACGACCAGGACGCCATTACCCACTTTGTCGCAGTGAAGGAGGACATCACCGAACGGAAGCGGGCCGAGAAGGCGCTGCGCGAGAGCGAGGAACGTTTTCGCAATATACTGGAGAATGCACCGATCGGCATGTCCGTTATGTCTCTCGAAGGCAGGTTCATGCTGGTTAATAGCTCCCTTTGCGAATTAGTCGGGTATAAGAAGGAAGAACTGGAAAAATTGACTTTTCAGGAGATCACTCATCCTGAAGACCTGGAACCTCATCTTGCCAATGTACAAAGGTTGCTTGATGGCAGCATCACCTCTTTTAACATGGAAAAACGCTACATCCGGAAAGACCGGCAGATTGTATGGGCACAGCTCACCTCTTCTGTTATCAGGGACAGTGACGGAGTCCCCATGTATCTGGTTGCACAGATCGAGGACATTTCAGACCGCAGACGAAGCCAGGAACAGATCCACCTGATGGCCTATTACGATGCGCTCACCGGCCTTCCGAACCGCCGGTTATTGCTGGACCGGCTCAATCATGCCCTTGCCCAGGCCAGGCGTTACCAGCGATCCATGGCTCTTCTGTTCCTGGACCTTGATAATTTCAAGCACGTCAACGACACGATGGGACATGATATCGGGGATGAACTTCTCAAGGTTGTGGCTGGCAGGTTGCAAGCTTGTGTGCGAGCTGTTGACACGGTTTGCAGGCAAGGCGGGGATGAGTTTATTATCGTGTTAACGGAAATTGCACATCTGCAAGGTGTAGCAGTTGTCGCGAATAAAATTATCGAAGCTATAAGCGAACCGATTTCTCTGCAAGAAAAAGAGTTGCGCATAACCACGAGCATCGGGATAGCTGTTTACTCCGTTGCTGGAACCGATGATGAAAAAGAGCTTATGAAAAAGGCTGATAGTGCTATGTATGAAGCAAAGGACAAAGGGGGAAACGGATTTATGTTTTATCATTCTGAGTGCCCCCAAGTTCTGCCCCCATAGAAGCCCTTGAACAAGGAGCGTAATCCGACTCTGCCATTATCAGGCATGAGTCTTACTGATGGACAACCCTCAAAGCATATCTATCAGGCTTGTCCTGACAATTATGGACTCCTGCCTGAGAAGCCGCTCCAGCTTCTCCCTGAACTCTTTCCACCATGCACGGTTCAATTCCTTTGCCATGACTTCGTAAATGACGATCTCGTCCCTTACGGCGCAACACTTTCCCTCTTTCCATAACCCTTCAGCGGGAGACCTGACATAGGTGGTTATCCCTCCGAACTGTTCGGTGAGCTCGTCCCTCACCTGCAGGTACATTGACTGCGGAAAGGGGTGTCCGTCGTTGTCGCAAAGCGGGAGGAGCAGTTGAATCAGGTGCATAAATTCACCTTTTTACCATTCTTTTTGAAATCCAACAGAACCGTCCAGATGATTAGAAGGCGCAGGCCTGGTCGCGTGCCGCATTTCTTGCACTTCACAAGAGTAACTTGAAGAAGCAGAAGAGGCGAGGCGGCGCTCGGGGGTGGCATATTGCGGTCTGAAACATCTCAACGTCAATCCCGACACAAAGACTATTCTGGTTGATGATGCCGATGGCGGCGATATCGGCGGCGGTCACACCGGCCCGGGCAATCGCTTCCACCGCCACGCCGAGCCGGGCGAATAGCGACTCCGGGTTTGAAAGCTGTTAAAGGACCCTCCGTTCACCTTTCGAGCTCAGCAGAGCGATTGGGTGAACGGAGGGAGCTAGTGCCCCGAGCGGTTAATTCCGTCCTGATAATTCCGGGTCTTTTGGCCCCTGGCTGCGTTGCGGCTCCTCGGCTTAGGCCGCGCTAGGCCTGCGTCGCCGCGCCTTGCCAGGAACCAAAATCCCTCAGAATTATTGCGGGGAACTAACCGCACGGGACACTGGATCTATTGCAGCGACCGCAGGTACATTGAGAGAGACTCGATATCGTCGGCAGAAAGATGGCTTGTCATTCCGTGGGTGTCGCGCACGACAATGATTCCCTTGGCTTGAAGCTCCGGATTGATCTGCCTGTTCCCGGCAGCGTCAAAAACGACGAGCGGAGCGAGGTTAGATGTTCCCAACTGGTCCACGAGCAGTCTGCCCTCAGGGTAGGCCGCGCTGGGACCCGACACAGGCGTCGGCGGATCGAGACTGACGAGTATCTGTCCGCGTCCGTCGCCGGACAAACCGCCGCTGGAGTCCGCAACCGTGATCGGGACTTCCGTGGGAAGCACGACAGGAGGACCGCCCAGGAAGCTGTTCGCAACACGCCGTTTGTGGTCCGAACGCATGGTCCGGAAATTGAATCCCCGCTCCCCGGGCAAGAGCAGCGTGGAATCTGGCGGCAGGAGTATCTCGCGGATGGAGTGCGCCGCGCCGTGATGAAGCCATCGCGGCACGCTGTCCCAGAAAGAACGCAAATGTTTCGTGTTCCGGCTGCCTATGTTCTGGCGCGCGCCGAGGTCCTGCGGCGGGCCGAATTTTTCGAAGATATAGTTGTTTTCGAGGCGCACAAAGACCCCATCGCCGTCAACCGTCGTTTCAGCTACGACCCCGGGTTCATGCAGGTTAAAGTCCTGGAACGTGTCGTCCTTCACACCGTTCGTGACCTTATTGCCGTTATGATGGCAGCTGGCGCAGCCGCTTCCGCCCTGGTCGACCTCAAGCGTGAAGAGCTGCCTGCCCCGCTCTATTTTCGCGGCATCGGCCGGTGAAGGGAACTGCGAGAGGGGGTTTGGCAGCCTGCGGGTCTCATTCTGGGTCCAGAGGATCTGGGCAAACGCCATATCATAGTATCCGGTAGAGAAAGCGTCTCCCTGCAGTTCGGGCCTTCCGATGGCTGCAGAATTCTCCGCCGTTTTCTGTTTCACAAAGGCATCGCGGGCCAGGAGGCGCTCCTTGAGTGTTTCCTGCGGGAAGAGCGCCGTCTTCCGCTCCGCAAGGATGAGCTCGCCGTTGCAGGATGATGCATAGCCTACCATGTCGTTGGAGAGCCCCTCGAACCACTGCGGCCAGTTGTCCGAGACATCCTTGTTCTGCGGCACTGTTTTCGGTCCGCCTACGGCATTTCCGCCCACGTTCCACTGATTGCCGTCCTGACGGCTCTGCCAATGGCAGAAGGCGCAGGACTTCTGGCCATCATCGGAATAGGACTGGGTGAAGAACCAGCGCAGTCCCTTTTCTTCCGCGGTTGCAAAGAGCCCTGAGCCGTTCCCGGCCTTTGTCGGGTCAGGGGTCTTGTCGGTCACACCTACTGTCACGAATCCCTGCCGCGCGAGTTTGCCATTTGAGTCTGTGGACAGGATCGAGACGTCCTCGGTCTGCATGTTTGCCGCATAAACGGTCCTGCCGTCAGGCGACACAACGATCCCCTGCGGCGTGACACTGCCCGTGAACTCGATGTCTGTCGGAGTGAGAATGCCGTCGAGTGAGGCCGGATTCTGGTTGATGCGGAAGACTTCGACCTTGTCTGAATGCATATGGGTGACGAACAGAAAATCACCCCGTACGAACATCTGTTCGGGGCCGCTTCCCTGGATGATCTTCTGGCCGGCTGTATGGTCATGGAGATCGAAGAACTGCCCCGGTACGGTAATCATGGATGTATCGCGGCCGAAATCGACGTAACGGAAAACGAACTGATTGATCGCCGTGTCGAATACGTTCAGTTCGCTTCCGAGATCGTCGAAGGTCGTGGCCTGCGTCGCGTCTGACATCACGGGCGTGTAACCCAGGGGCCGGCCGTTGTTTCGAATAGCGATACCGTCGACGATTTTCGGCATACCGTGCCCGGTCTCACGATGGTTCAGCACGGTGTTGGTCTCGTGTCCGGAGACGAAGCCCCATTTGCCGGCGATCTTCACGTCCGTGGACAGGCCCCCCACTGGCATCGCCTTGACCAGGGTGTTCGCGTCATCCGCCACATTGATGACGGCGATGGTGTGGCCAAGGGTGTTTGCGACATAGAGGGTATTTCCGTCAGAACTCAAGTCAAGGTCACGCGGATGCGAACTCTCCAGATCGTTCGTGCCGGTCGGTATCTCCGCAATCTGCGTGAACTTCGGTCCTTGATCGATGCGGAAGGCGCGCACCTGTTTGTTGACGCGTTCGGTTATGTACAGGCGGGTGCCGGTCTTGTTGAATACCGCCTTTTCCGCATAAAATCCGAGCTTGAACTGGCCGACCAGGTTGTCGGTCTTTGTATCGACCACGGTTGCGAAATTCGCATACTGGTTCAGGACAACGACATAGGGCGACGCTGCAATGGCGGGGTTCGCCGGAGAGATCGCAATGCCCATCGGACGCAGGCCCATTGTCACTCCCTCGTGCCGGAGATCGATCCACTTGACCTGACGTGTCGCGGTGTCCATCACCGCTACACGCCAGTCAGGATAGCCTTCCCGACCAGGAAGCGTGACGTAGAGTTTGGCACCGTCATCGGTAATAGCAAGAGAGTTCGGCTGGCTACGGAACGGCTGAGGGACATGCGGCCAATGCTGGCCGCCTGCCTTCACGACCGGGTTGTTCGGATCAATGCGGTCAACAGCGCCAGGCGCGCCGTCGAAGTAGCCGGCCCCGAACATGATCTTGGTGAACCGGGGCATGCCTGCGCGCTCTCCAGCGGCTTCGGCTCCGACGATGTCTTTCACAGGGTCAGCGGTAGGGCCCGTAATGACCTGCCCCTTTGAATCGGTCTTCACTGCTGTAGAGAAAAACCGGAGATCAAAGGGGGCCTCGGGCAGGACCGGGGCGAGAACCAGACATTTGAAGGGGCCGGACAGATGCTGGTGTCCTGCGGTCTGGCATCCGAAAAGCACGACCATGCCCGTGAGTGCGGCCAGTGCGATCCGCCGCCTGGATAGAACGAAAGCCTTCAGTATCGCGAGAAGTCCTTTTCTCATAGCTCTCTCCTTATAGTAGAGACTGTAGCGCGCCCGGTTTCTTGGACACAAGATAAGAGTTACGCTGCCTTCTTGAAATTGAATTCTTCATTGAATTCATCCCTGGCCTGAGAAGGGCTCCTAAAGCCGATCTTCTCGACCAGCCACAACTGATTGTACTTGGTTACGAATTCTTCCATTGCTGCCCTGACTTCCTCAATGTTCTTGAATGTGCGGCCATAGATGACCTGTTCTTTGAGAGTTCGATTGAACCGTTCAACAACACCGTTGGTTTCAGGTTCTCTGACAAATGCAAAGCTTGGAGCAATACCCCAGAACTTGATCTGGTTTTGGAAGTGCTCCGACAGGTACTGACTGCCATTGTCCATGCGTAGGGTCAATCCTCGTGCTGCGCCTGCCTGGACAGAACCGTAGTGCTTCATAAGTCCCATTGAAAGGGGCTGTAAGGCTGCGAATCGGTCGCCTTTCTTGGTTACATGCCAGCCGACACATTCGGAGTTCCAGTGTTCGACGGCAGTAAAGAGCCAGCACCAGCCATCTTCCAGTGTGAAGATCTTGGTCCCGTCGGTACCCCACATGACGTTGGGAGCCAAGGTGATGATCTTTCCTTTGTGGAGACTTGGCGTTCCTTGCGGTATCCGGTATGGCGATAGTAGATGATTCTCCCGCATGATACGCAGAACCCGCTTGCGTCCGACCTTGTGCCCCTTGACGAAGCGGAGTCGGCCCCAGACCTTTCGATGCCCTTCACCGGTAAACGGCGAAGTGTCCAGATCGTGCCGAATGAGGGCAAGCAGTTCGTCATCCGAAAGAAGAGTCTTTGGCCCGCGTTTGGCCGGTGCCGCAGGAGATATGTTCTCCTGACGTGCCTTGCGGGTGTAGAAGGTGGAACGGCCGACGTCCCATATCTCGCAGACCCGCTGAATGCCATAGGGCTTGCCTGTGGCCAGGGAGATCGTGGCACTCATCGTTTCGACCTCCCCTTGGCTAAAGGGAACTTCTTCCTGATCCTCTCGCGCAGGAGTTCGTTCTCCATGCTTATTTCGCCGATACGACGCATAGCAGCGTCGAGCTCGGCAGTGAGCGGATCATTTTCACGGGATTTGAGTGCCGTGTCTATGCCTTGAAGGGCTTTCTCGCGCCACTCTTCAAGACGGTATATCTCGATGCTCAGCTCTCGGCTCAGGGCATCGACTGGCTCGCCCCGCATGAGACGAAGAACTGCTTCTTTCTTGCGGTTGACGCTCCAACGTTTGACTTCTGGTGCAACTCCGGTCGAGCTACGCTCTCCCTCCGTTGCACCAGAGCGGCTTCCATCCTTTTCCATGTTTTTTCTCCTTGGATACTTGATTTAACACAATCTCGTGTCCAAGAAAACCGGGGCCGCTATAGTGCGTGTAGTGCTTTCCGTCATCGCTCTTCACCCACGTCGTTATTTTCCCTTTTGCCTCTGTTTGAGAAATCCGTGCGTCGAATTCCTTGAGGAGAGATCCAGCGCTTGCGGTTGTAAAGTGTATTGCCATAATGCCTCCTTCCTTGAGTTGTGTTGTGAACCGCTTTAAGGCCTAACATTGCCCACCTGTGTGCTCTCCACAACAGCCGTGCCGATTTCTTAAAGAAAGGGCACTGATGTCGGGGGCATCAGAATGTCCATCTACCTCTTAAACCATCGCAGCAATCGGAGCCACCACGGCGGCTGACCGGGTTGCAGGGCGCGGCGATCAGCGGCACGAACCGCTGCAATTTGAGCCGTGTTGAATGCCCTTTCCCAGATGATCTGATTGTGGTGAATCCAGTAGTGCGATTGGCACGGAAACGACCAGTTCCCGATTGAGGGAGTCAGGGAAATACTCTCGTCATCAAACGTCAGGTGCCACCGCCCAGGAGCAAGGGGGGTGACGACCTTATTACCGCACCCGCAGCAACACAGGTGAACAACAGTCGCGTACTCCATAGAGACATACGCCACTCCCGGCTGCACGATGTTCGGGACAAAGGTGACGAACTCATGCGTGATCTGCTTAAGTCGGGACATGTGTATCTTCCCGCGTGAGCAAATGAGAATTGATCGTGTAGGTGGTGTCGTGCTCTTTCTCGAAGTCGTGATAGAAGCCACACAGCTTCTTCCATTTAATGACAGCCAATGTAGCATTTAGTGCATTGAGGTCGGCAACTTGGATATTTTTATCATAATCATTGTCTTCCCTGGGTGTGGCAAAAGAAATGCGCTGGTGAATGTGGTCTCGCTTTTGGGGGGTGCTGGTAGTTGCTCGCACCGTTCCTCGCAGAGCGCCCCCAACCTCTTGAACTCCAATGCCTGCATCGATGAAAGAAACGACAGTTCCCTCTAACGCATTGACAATCGCCAGCTTGTCAGGGCCGCTGTCCATGCAAAGAAAGACGAAGTCAAACGACGCAAGCTCGCTGATGTTGTCAGCGTTGACACGATACGGATGGGCAACAATCCCAGTATGCATAAAACTGTAATGCTCCTGCCAGTACTGCACTTTTAATGGCAAACCACGGAGCTGGTCAATTGTGGCCGCACCAGGACCTCGGAAGGCATTGTGGGTGAGAAAGTCGTCATCATCGAAAAGATGGATCTCCGCGGCCGGTGTCTTCGCGAGAAGGTCCAGCACATATGATCCAGTGCCCCCCACTCCGACAATCGCCACTCGCTGCTGCCGAAGTTTGGCCGTTACCATCACGATTCCCGCGCGTGCCGAAGCGGTATCCATGTAGACAAACGGCCCTGCCTCCTCGTTTTCCGCGGAGGCAATCGGGCCAGTCTTAGCAGTGATTTCTGGCTGAAGTCGTTGAGCATGCGACTCCAGGATGGTGGCATACTGCTTAATCTGGGCATACATCGACGGGTAGCCATTTGGGCCAGGCTTGCTCGAGAATCGATGGTTCACCGTAATCCGAGTACCCAGCTGTTGGACCGTCGAATCGATGACGATCTGGGTGAGTGGCGTGCCTCCGTGGTCACAAGGGATGTCGCCGGCAAAGTAAACGGTATGGTCTGAGAAACGGACTATGTCGTCGCCGCTCGTAACGAGCATTCCGATGATTGTCCCCCGCTTGACCTCCTGCTGCCGGGTCACATAAGGCACGTTTTTGACGAGAAGGTAGCCCTCGATATCTACACCGAGAGCATACCCCTCTTCCTCTAGCCGCGTCAGATCCGCGTTACGAGCGATCGGTTGCTGAGACATCAAACACCATCCTTGATTTAAGTTTCACGCTGTCCCCCGGCAGCATGGTCCCGCTCTTGCCGTTCTCCCCGCGGCTGTAGGTCACCGTGATTACAACATTCGGACCCGTCGGCGGTGCATCATTGTACGCGAGGTTTACCACCTGCGCGTATGTCAACTCTTTCCCTGCGACCTCGTAACTGCTTGCGTTGATGATGAGATCCGTCATCTCGTTTTGATGCCCGTGGGCGTTCTTCTCTTCCTGCTTAAGATCTTGATTCATGTTGTTATCTCCCGGTGATGTGGTTTTTCTGTGGAACCTGTAGGGGGAAGATAACTGCCCTTGCTAAATTTGTCAAGCAATATGTTTTTACCAAGCGTACGTTTAATTTGCTAAATCTATAAGGCACGCACTTAACTTGCTTGACGGGTTTAGCAGGCTGTGCCACAATTGCAACAACTTCTAAGGAGGAGGTGCGCCATGGCAGAAAAAATGACTTTAGGGCAGTATCTGGCGAACGAGCGCATGATAAAGGGGCTAACGCTTCGGCAGGTTGAAGAGGCTACTGACAAGGAAGTGTCAAACGCCTACCTGAGCCAATTGGAACACGATAGGATCACAAAACCGTCACCTCATGTCTTACATAAACTCGCAGAAGTATATGCAGTGGGTTATGAGGTTTTGATGGAAAAGGCTGGATATATCAAGGACTCTGCGAGCAGAACTGAAGGCGAGCGACACGGTAGGATACCAACGTTTGCGAAGAAAGATCTTACTCCCGAGGAGGAAGAAGCGTTGCTTCAGTACCTTGCTTTTCTCAGATCCACCCGTAAAGGAGACAAGAAATGAAGATGGATGACAGTGACATTCCAGCGGACACCCTTCTTGCTGTCAGAAAACAAGCGTTTCAAGCTCTAATTAATGCCGGTGCCCTCGGTATTTTCCCGACCCCCGTCGATGAGATCCTGAGTGCAGCTAACGTTACGTTGGCCCCTGATGAAGATTTCGGGGACGGACTTCTGGATATGTTTAAGAAGAAATTCGGACAAATGACAGACGCGGTAAAGCGAGCCCTGTCCAAAGTCGTCGGGCTCCTTGATGTCCCTGCGAAAATAATTTTCATTGAAAGGAGCCTTCATCAGGCAAAAAGGACCTTTTTGAAGCTCCATGAAACAGGCCACGCGTTTATGCCATGGCAAATGAAGGCATATTCGCTGATAGAGGATTGTGAGCAGACCCTTCATCCAGATGTTTCGGATCAGTTTGACCGAGAAGCAAACATCTTTGCGAAAGAGGTGCTATTCCGATGCGGTGCTTTTACGAAAGAAGCTGCTGACTCTCGATTGCGTTTGTCTACCCCCATCGACCTCAGCAAAAAGTACGGTGCATCCATATATGCCTCTGTCAGAGAATACGTCCGCTCGCACCATCGAGCATGCACCGTCTTGGTGCTTGAAATGCCGCAGATGTGTTTCCCTCTTGGTTTCACCGCAGACCTTCGGAGGGCCGAAGCCTCAGCGGAGTTCACTCGACTCTTCGGCCAAGTGCAGTGGCCGCTATCATTTTCTCCAAACGATTCTATTGGTTCTTTAGTCCCTGTTGGCGGACGGCGGGCTTCGAAACCTAGGACCATTACACTTGTGGATGCAAATGGCTGTGAACATGAGTGCCTGGCAGAGTCTTTTACAAATACCTATCAAGTCTTTGTCTTAATCTGTCCGACTAAGGCGCTCACCAAAACGTCCATTTTGATTCCCGCCCGTGGATACTAGGGGAGAGCGCAAAAAAAAACGGAAATGGAAATCCGGGACACTCCCCGTATTTCTGTTTTCAATCACTAATGCCCCGCCACCCCAACCCCAGCCACAACAATCGGCATCTCAAACATAAACCCAAGAAACGGCAACTCACGCGCGGCCTTCTCGTAACTCATCATCCCGGAATAGACCGGCCGCCGCTCACTGACCGAGTTCTCCCGCGCCCGCTTCTGCCCCAGCTCGCACAGCAGCGCTGCAAATGACGTCGTCGGGCAGAGAAGCAGGCCGAGCCTGGCAGCCCGGTATTTACGGGCCAGCATGAACTTTACATAGTCCGGATGTCACCACTGGAGGTGTCCAGAATTGGTGGAAATGCTATAAGCGGTAAGTTCATTTATCCTCAACTATCCGTGTCAAAAACGGAGTCCTAAATTCTTTTCTAACATGGATGGACAGGATACACAGGATAAATTCAAAATCTTTTCAGGTAAATTCAATGCCTTCCATCCTGACTATCCTGTATATCCATGTTTAAAGCCGCTTCTCGCCGTTTGCTCTCTATCAAAATCAGAGTCCAAAAATCATTTCTACATGGATGTACAGGATATACAGGATTTCTTCAAAAGCGCTTTCCGGTTAAATCCAAGCCTTTTATCCTGTTCATCCTGTATATCCATGTTCAATTAGGTTTGCGAGTAAAGCGCTTGTACTCCAGTTGTGGATTGCCGAAGTTTATGAGGAGACCAACTTCGATTCCGGTGGCATTCAAATAATTGATTATCTGCGCCTGGTGCTCCGGGGCAATTGCTTTGACGGCTTTCAGTTCGACGATCAGCTTCTCTTCAACGAATAGATCAGCATAAAAGTCACCAACGCATTCCCCCCTGAACATCACCTTGATTGGATGCTGTGATATTGCGGTCAAACCTTTCTGACGTAGCGCAAGCAGCAATGCCTTCTCATAGACAGATTCAAGAAAACCAGATCCAAGTTCATTGATTACATCAAAAGCACAGCCAATAACAATTTTGGTGATATGCTCATGCAACAATCCTCTATCATGTTCATCCTGTATATCCATGTTCAAAGTCCTTGATTGGCCAACTGAGTAGCTAAACCCCATATTCCTCCATCCTCTCCCTTACAACTAAATCCCGCTCCCGCTCAATCTCGGCCCGCAACTCCTCCTCGCTCGGCAGATACAGTCGATACCTGGAGGCAAAGAGCTGCTTGCTTTCGTTCAGCACCGAGTACTTCACCACCGTATGATCTTTCTCCGTGCAGAGGATAATGCCAACGGTAGGATTGTCCCCTTCCCCCTTGATCCGGTCCTCGTAAAGCCTGACATACATATCCATCTGCCCGATATCCTGATGGGTCAGCTCACCGGTCTTGAGATCAATCAGGACGAAACACTTGAGGATGTAGTTGTAAAAGACAAGATCGACAAAGAAGTCTTTCGTCTCGGTGCTGATTCGCTGCTGGCGGGCGACAAAAGCAAAACCTTTGCCCAACTCAAGCATGAACGCCTGCAGCTTGCCGATAATTGCGGTTTCCAGCTCTGCTTCCCGAAAGCCGGGCCTGTCCTGAAGGCCGAGAAATTCGAGCACATACGGGTCCTTGATGAAATCCTCCGGCGCAGGGGCAAGCGAGCCGGTCTTCTCCAGCATCTCGTCGACAACTGGAGCCTTCTCGCGGCTCATCAGCAGACGTTCGTAATAGAGCGAATTGATCTGGCGCTCCAGGGCGCGGGTGCTCCAGTTTTGTTCAGCGGCTTCTTTCATGTACCATTCGCGGGCTTTTGGCTTCTCGACCCGCATGAGAGAACGGTAATGGGTCCAGCGCAATTCTCTCCGCAGTGCGGAGAGAATTGGAAACGTCAGGAAAAACTGCCTGATATTCCAGAGTGTCTGTTCGGAAAAGCCTCTGCCAAACTCACCTGACAAACGGACAGAGAGATTACAGATAAGAAGTGCTCCGTATTCCGCACGTTCCTTCCCTTGCTGTTCTTCCGTCACGATCAACTGACCAATGTTCCAGTAGGCCTCGACCATGATGAAGTTGACTGCGCGATAGCTACTGGCACGGGCATTACGAAGGACTTCCGCAACTGCCTGGTAAAAATCAGCAGGAATAACGCCGTTAGCTGACCGTGCTGTTTCAACCTCAATCTCTTTGCTCTTTTTATTTGTCATGAAACTTCCTCTGCTCCAGCTTGTTGCGCGGCAGCGCCACCGTGGCTCACAAGGGACGCCTGCAGCTCGGCCAGGGCCTGCTCGTCGAAGAACTTGCGCGGCTGCTCCGGATCGGGAGTCAACAGTGACATGCTCAACTGGTACATCTTTCTTTTTCATACGTGGGCACTTTTTACGACCATAACGACTCCTTTCCGTTTTTTATTCTGAATCAGCAGCTGTGGCTAATTGCTGTTTCCAGGTTTTTATTTACCAGCAGTACGGGCAAAAAACCGTTCCAGAAGACAAAAATACGTCGGCAACATACCACAATATTAAGCATTTATAAATTATTACTTCGTAACTTCGGAAAGGAATCATCTGCTCGAGCAAAGCTCGCCAAGGAATTCAAAATCTTAAAATGACTAGAAAAAGTAGCATTCAAAAGCAACCCCCCTCAATCCCCCCTTGTCAGGGGGGAAGCCTTTTAAGCCTCCCTTGTTAAGGACCCACTGGGCCTAAAGGGAGGTTTGGAGGGGTTTGCGTCTTTTGCGATCTTTGCGCGAAACAGCTTTATTGGGGTTTGTTAGTTCAGGCCTCTGAATAAATACTTGTTAGCATTCAAATTATGACATACAATCATGATATCACTATTTGAATATTGAGGTGTCTGTCATGAGAAGCAGTGTTCCCTGTACCCTTCGGCTGGAAGAGGAAATCTATACCCGTATCAAGGAGATCGCCAGGGAACGGCATACGTCGTTTACCGCCTTTGTTCAGGGGGTTCTTGTCGATGTGTTGAAAAAAGAGGAGCAGAAAGCTCTCTACGATGCCTTCACACAGGCGGGTGAGGATGCGGATGTGGACTTTGCCATGTCCGCCCAGCAGGAGGTAATCGAACGTCATGAATAAGCTGCCGAAACGGGGTGAAATCTGGCTCCTCGACTGGTCGCCCTCCCGCGGTTCCGAGCAGTCCGGTTTTCGTCCGGCCCTGATAATCCAGACGGATGCCGCCAACAGTAATCCCGGCTACCCGAACACCATCGTTCTGGCAGTCAGCACCAAGGGGAAACCGGTCCCTTTTCATGTATCCCTCCAGCCAAGCCGTAGCAACGGACTGACCGAAGCGTCATTCGTCAAGTGCGAACAGGTGTTGACGGTCGCCAAGGAACGTCTGGTAAGGAAGCTGGGAGTTGTCGGCAAGGATGAGTTACAAAAAATCAGACAGGCTGTCCGGCTGGTGTTGGAGGTCGGTTAGAAAGGCTAAAACGTTACAACCTGAAAACGAAAGCAGGACACGGATTAACACGGATGTAACGGATAAAAGCTGATAAATCAAGACGATAAAGGGCTTAATGTCAACAACCTGCCGGGTGAACGCTTCAGATGTTTAAATACGTGTAAATTCGTACAAATCAGATTCTATCCGTGTGCTAAATGCTTTTTATAGTTCAAATATCCCGGTACTCCACGATCTCACCGGTATAGGTTCTCAGCCTGAGGACCCCGTCAGCCGGTATCTCCTGTCCCGGCAGCAGCGGCACCTTCCCTTTCCCTTCCGGCAGGTCGATCACGTAATAGGGGACGGCAAGTCCCGAGACATGACCACGTAGCGACTCCATGATCTTCAGGCCCGACCTGACCGAAGTCCGGAAGTGCGAAGTCCCTTTCACCAGATCCATCTGATGCAGGTAATACGGCTTGATCCTCATCGAGAGGAGCCCGGCCATGAGATCTTTCATGACTGCCGGATCGTCATTGACCCCTTTGAGCAGGACCGTCTGATTACCGAGCGGTATCCCGGCATCGGCAAGGAGAGCTGCTGCCCGGCGGCTTGCCGGGTTGATCTCTTTCGGGTGATTGAAATGAGTATTTACGTAGACGGGATGGTAACGTTTTAGAAGATCCGAAAGGGCGGGAGTTATCCTCTCCGGCAGGGTGGCCGGAACCCTGGTGCCGATGCGGATTATCTCGACATGGGGAATCGACCGTAACGACGAGAGCAGTGCTTCAAGCTGCTCATCTTCAAGGAGAAGGGGATCTCCTCCGGAGAGAATGACATCCCGGATCGAGGGATGATCGCTGATGTACCTTACTGCCTCGGAAAACGAGGCCGGGGGGAGATAGTCGGACGGGCAGCACCCTACCCTCCTTTTCCTCATACAGAAGCGGCAGTAGACGGCACAGACATTCGATACCAAGAGGACAACCCGGTCGGGATATCGGTGGATCAGGCCGGGAACCGGGCTCAGTCCGGATTCGTTCAGAGGGTCGGCAGCCTGGTCGCTTTCTGAAAGCTCCCGTATGTCCGGCACGCACTGCAGCCAGACCGGGTCATTTCTGGATTCGATCAGATTGAAATAGTGCCTGGTTATTCTGAAAGGATATCTTTCTGCAACAGCAGCGGTTTCAGAAGGGTCAAGACCGAGAGTTTCGACGAGTTCTTCTGGGGATACGCAACTGTTACGGAGAGAAGCCTGCCAGTTTCCGCTCATCCTTCCGACCTGCCCCCGAACTCCCTCTTCATATAGCTTTTCCACTCATCGATGACACCGTTAAAATCGAGTCCGAAGTCCCCCATCACCCTTTTTGTGGCCTCCTCCATCTTCTCGCCTGTGCCGAGACGTTTGAGCAGTTCGGTAACTTTCGGCCAGCCGTAGGAAGTGACCATGAAATTAACCAGTGAATAGCTCTGCTGGTAGGCAAGCGCGGCATTCTTGCTGTTCAGAGAGGTGAACCCGTTTTCCAGCTTGTCGAACGGGATATAATCTCCGCTCTTTGCCGCCTTCCCGAGCTCCGACATCGGATAATTGAAAAGTTTTCTACCTTCCAGTTCCGCCAATCCTTCATTCAGCCAGGTCGGGTAGTTTCCGTGAGAGATTTCCTGAACCACGACATGGGTGTATTCATGGAATAATACCCCCTTCAGCTGGTCGGTAAGCTCCTGGGCGCCACCGACAGGAAGGCGTATCTTGCCGTCATAAAGACCTCCGGACCAGTCCGGGCCGGCGGTGACCGTTTTGTAATCCTTTTTCGTGTAGAGAATGACGGTTATCCTGGAGAACGGAAAGGTGGAGAGGTCTCTGCCGACGTTGCTGTAGGCATCTTCCAGGGTCGAGAGGATATCCCCTGCTAGATGGGATTTCATCTCGGCGTCGTACGATATGACAAATTTGGAACTGTACCCCCTGTCCATGGTACCTTCGACGGATAGTTCCCTTTTAATCTTTTCCGCCATCTCCTTTGCGGTTGAGAAATCGGGTTTCAGGGCAACAGCCTTTTCAAGAAACTCGAGGCTGGGTGCAAGATTGCCGGCATCATACTGGATCTTCGCCAGATAATAGAGAATGTCGGGAGAATCTCCGCCAATCCCCCGTGCACGCTCCAGTTCGTTCTGTGCCGCATCGGGAAATTTGCCGTAATAAAGGGCAATCCCGCGAAAGACATAGTATCTCGGGATATCTGGAAACAGCTCCCGTGCCCTGTCGAAACTGGCAGCAGCAGACTCGAAATTGTTTTCGCGCATCTGGCGCTGCCCCACAAAAGTATACGCTTCAGCCAGATTCCTCTTCAGGGTCTGATCATAGGGATACATGGAGTAAGCTTTCTGAAGCTGCTCAAGAGCCTTCTCATGCTCTCCTTTCTCCATCAGTGTGATTGCATACTCGTTAAGGGCAAACGGCTCGTTTGCATGAGAGGTGAATGGGATCAGGGTGACAACAAGACAGAACGGGACGAAGTGCTTGAGTTTCATGCAAGGGCCTTGCGTATAGACTCGGCAATCCCCTCGGCTGTGAGACAGTAACGGCTGTAGAGTTCGGCCTGCTCCCCCTGCTCGACAAAAAGATCTGGATAGCCGAGTCTGGTCACCTGAATATCGTCAACTCCCTCCTCATTCAGCAGTTCCAGAACAGCAGAACCGAAACCGCCCTGAAGAACATTATCTTCTATTGTGAACAGTCTGCTGCCTGAACCTGCAAGCGAGATGACCAGGTCACGGTCCAGGGGCTTTATGAAGCGGATATTGACGACACACACTTCAATCCCCTCACCGGACAGGGCCTTTGCGGCGATCATGGCAGGATGGACCATGTTGCCGGCTGCCAAAATCGAGACAGCACCTTCGCCGCTTCTGACGACTTCGGCTTTCCCGTAGGGTATCAGTTCATGGAACTGGTCGAGGGGGACTCCGACACCGCTGCCGCGAGGATAGCGGATTGCGACAGGCATGTTGTACTGAACTGCACTGTAGAGCATATGCTGAAGCTCGTTCTCATCCTTCGGCGACATTACGGCCAGCCCGGGGATATGCCGCAGGTATGAAAGATCGAATACCCCATGATGCGTAGGGCCGTCACTGCCGACCACTCCTGCCCGATCAATGGCAAATACTGCCGGGAGATTCTGGAGGCAGACGTCGTGAAGCAGCTGATCATATCCCCGCTGCAGGAATGAAGAGTAGACTGCGAAGACAGGCTTGAGACCCGCGGCAGCAAGGCCTGCGGCAAAGGTGACCCCGTGCTGCTCGGCAATCCCGACATCGAAGAACCGCTGTGGAAACTCCCTGGCAAAACAGGAGAGCCCGGTTCCGTCCGGCATGGCGGCGGTGATCGCCACTATCGATTCATCCTCTCCGGCAAGCCGACAGAGTGCTTCACCAAAAATTGCGGTATACGAAGCAGCAGCGGCTTTAGGCTTGAAAGGCTTGCCGGAAGTCCGGTCAAAAGGTCCTATCCCGTGGAACAGGGAAGGATTTGCTTCAGCCGGAGCATAGCCTTTCCCTTTTTTGGTGAGAACGTGAATAAGGACAGCATCATCGAAGCTCCGAACCTTTTCCAGAGTCTCCTGAAGCTGGTACAGGTTATGCCCGTCGATCGGTCCGATATACTCGAAGCCGAAAGCCTCGAAAAGCATCCCCGGAGTGAATACGCCTTTCAGTGTCTCCTCGGCCCTTTTCGCCACCTTGAGAGCGTGTTTGCCGAAGTCGTCAAGTCCCTCCAGAAAGCTCTCGATATCCTTCTTGATCTTGTGGACAAATTCGTTGGTGATGGAGCGGTTCATAAAATTGGAGAGTGCCCCAACATTCTCAGCAATAGACATTTCATTATCATTCAGGATGACGACCAGGTCCTTGTTAAGATGGCCCGCCTGGTTCAAACCCTCGAACGCCATACCACCTGTCATGGAGCCGTCACCGATTACCGCAACAACCTTGTTCCTCCGGCTTGAAAGATCTCGTGCTACCGCCATTCCGAGCGCAGCTGATATGGATGTCGAGGAGTGTCCGACATCGAATGCATCATGCTCTGACTCGGCACGCTTCGGAAAACCGCTGAGACCATCAAGCTTTCTCAGAGTAGAAAACTTCTCTCTGCGACCGGTGATGATCTTGTGGGCATACGCCTGGTGACCGACATCCCAGACTATCCGGTCTGCAGGAGAGTTGAAAACCTTGTGGAGGGCAAGTGTCAGCTCAACTACTCCCAGGCTCGGGGCAAGGTGTCCGCCGTTTGCTGAACATGTCGAGATGATCAGTTCACGGATCTCTTCAGCAAGCTTTTCGAGTTGAAGAGTTGACAAGGGTTTAATATCGGCTGGAGAATTGATCG
>JBGQLM010000076.1:0-21530 GCA_041500085.1 Geobacteraceae bacterium | reverse complement strand
TTCTCGGCATAGTCTCCCTGGTGGATCGCGAAGAAGGCGGACGCGAGAACATCGAAGCCGAAGGGTACTGGCTGAAGGCGATCTTCACCAAGTCCCAGCTGGTCGGATAATACCGACTGGAATCAAAGAGAAAAGGCGGCACATGTCGCCTTTTCTCTTTGGCGAACTTGAAGCCGTGGCGGTGAGGGCCGTATCGAACGGCAACAGGCCGGAGCCCATGGCCAGATGCAGCCACAATCGATAGTGCCGATTATCTCCACCGCTGCTGAATAATCCGCCGTCGGCGCAGAGGCGGAGGCGTTGCCGTGAGAGACGGCCCTCACCGTCACGGCAGGAACCAATTGCACGGCAGTCAACCCATACCGATAAACCAAATTATGCGAGATATTCTCAACCGATACGGCAGCCTGCTGGCTGAAATCGACGCCTGGTTCACTCGCTGCAGCGAACTCTACCCGGACAGGATCGCCTGTGCAAAAGGATGCAGCGAATGCTGCCGGGCACTTTTCGACATAACCATCCTCGATGCAGCTACCCTGAAAAGCGGTTTTGAGAAACTACCTGAAGAAGTCAGGAACGGCGTCCTGTCCAAGGCCGAGGAGCGGTTGAAACAGATCCGGACCATCTGGCCGGAGTTCGCTCACCCCTATGTTCTGAACTATCGCCCGGAGAGTGATTGGCAGGAGTTGATGCGGGATGATGACGAAACCCCGTGTATACTTCTGGATGACCATGGAGAGTGCCTGCTCTACGACTTTCGTCCGATGACCTGCCGCCTGCACGGTCTGCCGCTCATCGATGTCTCGGGTGAAGTCATGCACGATGAGTGGTGCAGCAATAACTTTCCTGGAGGTGATCCGCTCCTGCTCGAAGGCTTGCGGGCGGATTTTGACAGGATTCTTCGTGACGAGGTTGCGCTCGACCGGCTCTTCACAAAAGAGCTGCTCGGCAGGGTCGTGTACGAGTGCGACACCCTGATACCGACGGCACTGCTGATCAACTTTGCGGACATCCAGCTCAGAAATCCAGCGGGCTCATCGCCTCCTTGATGGTCCTCACCGGCACGCAGTTGAATGCAGGCTGCAGGCTGAAGAAAGCTAATCTAGTGCCGGAATTGTCTCTATTAGAGCTCCTGTCTAAACCGTATTAACAGCAATCGCTGCAAGAAAAACCCAATGATCAACTATCTCGGGTGGTGCTCTGAAACCCGCACGCCCCTCAGCCCCGTTGGCTACCGCGAGGCGGTTTACTTCAACTCTTTCTATTGGGTTAAATACAATTAAGGAGCTTAAATGTACACGGAGTCAAGGCACCCCCCTCTCACTTTTTTGCCTCTTGTCGTACTTCCGGCAGCACTTGCCACGTTCCCATTCCTGCTGGCGCTCTACCCGAACGTAACCCCAATACTGCAGGCACCGCTTCTCATCCTGCTGGCCTTTTGCGCCCTTATCCTTGTTTGGGCGCCTGGTTTGGCGATGCTTGGTCTGTTTCGCAACCGAATACCATCCAGCCTGGCTCCTTGTGTTGCAATTGTCGGAGTTGGACTTAGCGGCTGGTTGCTGTTCTGGCTGTGGTTCATTGGACCCGCTGTTGGTATATGGGGGACTATTGGTGTCTCACTTGCTTCTGCAATAGTTCTCTGGCGCAATCCGGTAAATCTTTTGTCGGAATCCGTCAGGTTTCCTGTAATCATAATGGTGCTCCTTACCGTCGGCTATCTGTCCGTTGCCGGAGACCATGGCTGGCTGGAATACGGTGATTACCAGATCGGTGCTCGCTACTGGGCAATCCCGGATAATCAGATTCCATCGCTGTTTGCCAATGGTCTCTTAAATGGAGGCGACGGGCTCCGTCCCTATCTCCTGGGTGACTGGCATTCCAGCGATCGCCCGCCACTGGAGACCGGAATGATCTTGATTGCCTTCCCCTTGTTGGGAGAGGCCTCTCAAATGGGCTCTCTCTTGTTGAGTATCGCTGTAAATGTCAGCTGGGTTTTTGGATTGTGGGGATTCCTGCGTGCTGTAGCCATAACGGAATGGCGCATTTTGACGACGGTCGTGTCGGTAGGTCTTTCAGGAGTGGTTTTCATAAATACTTTATATTCCTGGCCTAAAATGCTGGCAGCCGCATTTTCTTTAACCGTTGCCGCTGCAGTTTTTGAACAGCAAGTTTCGAGAAGGCTGAAAGCAGTTATTATCGGTGCTGCCGCTGCCTTCAGCATGCTCTCCCACGGTTCCGCGATATTTGCATTGCTTGCACTGTTTGTGCTGGTCATTACAAAAAGACATACTGGGTATGTTCGGGATACTGCCATCGCACTATTGACAGCAACCATGATTTACATTCCATGGGTATGCTATCAGAAATTTTATGATCCGCCGGGAGACAGGCTGATAAAATGGCACCTTGCCGGCATTATTGAACACACTGATAATCGATCGCCGTTACCGGCTATTTTGGAGGAGTACCGCAGAATCGGATGGAGCGATTTAGTTACGAACAAGACAAATAATCTGCGAATGCTTATCGGCGATCCTACCGTTCTCAAAGACTCAATCATTGTCGCAAACAGTCATCCAGCCTGGGATGATACCTTCATGGGGCGGATCAGAAACTTTTTTTTGCTTCGAGTTGGCCCATCACCCTCGTTTTTGTTGTTTGGAATACCATTCCTTCTATTTCGGCGAGTTCGAACAGCATTCTGGATGATGCCGATTGCGGCATTTATTCTCCTGACAGCAGGTTTTTTCGTTTTCCTCGAATTTGGTGCATCTCTTTATGATACGACTTGGCTCCATCATGCCCCTTATCAACTGGTACTTCTGTGGTGCGCTCTCGGCCCCCTTGCTGTTTCGGAAATAAGCAAAAAACTGTCTGGCGTGCTGGTGTCAGGTCAGCTGGTGATTTTCATCGCATTATGGGATTATGGCGTGACAGTTCAATCTGCGATATCCGGTACTCCGGTCAATCCGCGTGATCCGGCCATCACCATGTTGTCGGTGATAATATCCATGATTCTGCTCTGGCTTGTATTCCGTTACGACAGGATGGCCGACTCGAAAACGCCGGCAATTTCCCACCATGTATAGGGATGAAAATCCTTCATCGCGACCTTACAAAATACGCGCATGCACTCGGCTGCATGCTGTGATTCAGCTATGTTACAGTAGGATGATTCTTGAAATTTGCACAGTTGCAATTGCAATGATGATAGTTTGCATTAATGCCGATGAGCAGGAATCCCCGGGTCAGAACATGAACCGGCGCATGCTGATGTTGAGCAGGATCCCGGCACCCACCATCGACGTGATCATGGATGTACCGCCGTAGGAGAAGAACGGCAACGGCACGCCGACGACCGGAAACAGGCCGATGACCATCCCCATGTTGATCACTATATGCCAGAAGAGCATTGCTGTCACGCCGACCGCCAGAAGGGTCCCGAAGCGGTCGTTGCAGCGGCTCGCGACATGCAGCCCCCAAAGAACAAGGGCAAGATAGAGGATCAGGACAATGACCGATCCGAGTAGCCCCCACTCCTCGGCAAAGACAGAGAATGCGAAGTCGGTATGCTGCTCCGGGAGGAAACGGAGCTGCGTCTGGGTCCCATGCATGAACCCCTTCCCGAAAATCCCTCCTGAACCGACTGCTATCTTGCTCTGGATAAGGTGATAACCACTTTTGAGCGGATCTCTTTCCGGATTGAGAAAATTGAGTATCCTGTTCTTCTGATACGTATGCAGCAGAAAGTTCCATGCGATAACGATCAGCGGCAGCGAAGTCAGAACAAGCGAAAGAATGACGCTCCAGCGTATTCCCACGGCAACCATTATCGTTGCCGCCACCAGGCAGACCATGATAGCGGTCCCGAGGTCGGGCTGTTTCACAATCAAGGCTGCAGGGAGAAGCAGTATCAGCAGGGGAATGGATATCCCCTTTATACCTAACAGTCCGGGCATCTGGTTCCTGGTGAAATATCTGGCCAGGGTGATTATGATGACGATCTTCATCGGCTCGGAAGGCTGCATGGTAAACAGACCGAGGTTGAGCCATCTGGTCGCGCCCATGGATGTTTTCCCGGCAACGAGCACCAGCAGGAGGAAGACGATGATCGTCCCGTAACACCAGTAGGATACGTCCTCCAGGATATGGTAATCGATACTGCAGATCATCAGGATCAGCCCGATACCGATGACCGACCAGTAAAACTGCTTCAGTGCGTATGGTGTCCCGACGACCCGGTATGATGCTGAAGCGCTGTAAATATTCAGAATCCCTACTGCGGTTATCAGCAGGATCAGAAGCAGTACCTTCCAGTCGAAACTCGTAAAAAGCCTTCTGTCTATCACTCCGCATCACCCTCCGGCTCGTCGTCACTACTCTCGTCTTCTGAATCCGTCGACGGTCTTTTGATGACCCCTTTGAGCTCGAAATACTTCCTTAGTATCTGCCCGGCAACAGACGCTGCAGAACCGCCGCCGTGCTCTCCGTGCTCGACCACGACCGAAACGGCGATCTCAGGCTTGTCGAAGGGCGCGAATGCCACAAACAGGGCATGATCCCTGTTCTTATAGGCGACAGCCTGCTTGCGGTCGTTCATTTTCACGACCTGCGAAGTACCGGTCTTCCCTGCGACCTTGACCTCATAAAGACGGGCAGCAGCACCGGTCCCGTGAGGCTCGTTCACAACTGCAAGGAGCCCTTCCCTGACCAGGCGGAAATGTTCCGGCTTGATGTCGATGGTTTTCATGATTTCAGGAGAGAACTCTTTAGCGGTTTTACCCTCGTGATCAAGTATTTTCTTTACGATGAACGGACGATAGATCTTTCCGGAGGTCGCCAGGCCTGATGTCATGGCTGCAAGCTGGACAGGAGTGGCTGTCAGATACCCCTGACCGATCGATACCGGAAGAGTCTCCCCTCTGAACCATTTGATGCCGGTCTTTTTCTCCTTCCATTCCGAGGTCGGGACAAAACCGCTCTTCTCGCCATCCATGCCGATACCGGTGGGTTCGCCAAGACCGAATTTCCTGGCATACAAGGCGATTTTGTCAACACCGAGCTTTTCCCCGAGAGCATAGAAATAGACATCGCACGACTCCCTGAGAGCGGTTTTCAAGTTCACCCTGCCGTGCCCTTTCTTGCTCCAGCAGCGAAAGGTGCCGTTGCCGAGCTTATACTCGCCGGTACAGTTGACTTCCGTTTTTTCATCTATAAGACCTTCGGACAGCCCTGCAAGCGCCGTGACGATCTTGAACGTGGACCCGGGAGGGTACTGCCCCCGGATTGCCTTGTTTTCGAGCGGATTGCGTTTGTCTTCCACATATGATGCCCACTGTTCAGGAGACAATCTCCGGGTAAAAAGCGCCGGATCGAAACCGGGACTGCTGGCAAAAGAAAGGATCTCCCCGCTGTTCACATCCACAACAACTGCTGCGGCAGCTTTGTCGCCAAGTGCTTTTTCAGTGGACTTCTGAAGATCGCTGTCGATCGTCAGGACCAGGCTCTGCCCCGGGACAGGGAGTGTCTCATTCATAACCCTGAGAAACCGCCCCCGGGCATCGACCTCTATCTGCCTTCCGCCATCTTCGCCATGGAGATACTTCTCGTAACTTCGCTCTATACCGTTCTTGCCTATGTAATCACCGGGGTTGAAATCGGAATAGTCAGGGACCTCAAGCTCTTTCTCCGAGACCTCGGCGATATAACCGAGCAGATGTGAGGCCAGCATCCCCTCAGGATACTCCCGGACCGGCTTGACCTCTATTTCGAGTCCGGAAAGTCTGAGAGAGTTCTCCTCGAAATACTCGACCTGATCTCGCGTAAGACCTGAAGCGAGGACAACCGGAAAGTACTTTGCCCTTCCTTTAACCCTTTCCCATCTGGCAAGCAATTCGCTTTTTTCGATCATGAGGACCCGTGAAAGATTATTCAGCAGATAATCCTTGTCCTTGACCTCATTGGGGACAACTGCAAGACTGAATGATGGCGTATTGTTGACTATGATCTTGCTGTTCCTGTCCAGCAGGACACCTCTCGATGCGGCAACAGGTATGAAACGGAGCCTGTTGTTTTCCGACATCTCCCTTAAACGTCCGACTTCTATGAATTGCAGGAACCAGAGCCTGCTGAGGATTATCAGGAAGATCGCTACTGCACCCAAAGAGATGAGATAAAGTCTTTTGCTGAGGTCATGTCCACCTCGTATGTAGCGCTGCCCTTTCAATGGCAGAACCTTCGCCCGAAAAATGAGTAAGCCGGAAAGATGACAGCTGCTACGATCGAAGTAATAACCGCCTGGGGGATCATATTTGAAAGGAATGAGCCGAACATGCCTGTGTCGCTGGTAAACAGGGATATCAGGATCAGAGAGACGAGGGTGTCGAAAATAGACGCTGCAAATACCGCAAACACCATAAGGTGATTGCTTTCGGTATAAAGCTGATCCGAAATCCTTTTCAGAAACAGATAGATCAGGAGATACGATATGCCTGACAGTCCGAAATACAGACCGCTGAAAACACCCTGCAGCAGTCCTGAGAAATAGGTAAAAAGAGCTCCGGTCACTGCCCCCTCTTCACGCAGAGCAATATAACAGACAAGGATGATGATCAGATTCGGTTTGAAAGGATCGTCCAGCCAGACCGGAAGCAGAGAGACCTGAATAAGCAGTATAAAAACAAGATACAGTGAAAGGCGCACCAGCCTTAACATCGGCAGCTATTCCCACTCGATCGTAGCTGGGGGCTTGCTTGAGATATCGTAGACCACCCTGTTGATCCCTTTTACCTCATTAATGATCCTGCCGCTTATTCTTGCAAGATCCTCATAAGGCATCTGGTACCAGCCGGCAGTCATGAAATCCCTGGTTTCGACCGCTCTCAGGGCGACCACGTACTCGTACGTCCTGCCATCTCCCATGACGCCGACGCTCCTGACCGGCAGGAATACGGCAAAGGCCTGGCTTATCCTGTCGTAGTGGCCTGATGCGTAAAGCTCCTCGATGTAGATGGCATCGGCGTGACGCAGAATATCGGCATACTCTTTCCTGACTTCGCCGAGAATCCTGACTCCCAGTCCCGGACCGGGGAAAGGATGCCTCCAGACCATCTGATGGGGGAGGCCGAGCTCTTCGCCGATAGCTCTCACCTCGTCCTTGAAGAGTTCGCGCAGCGGCTCCAGCAGTTTGAGTTTCATGTATTCGGGAAGGCCGCCGACATTGTGATGGCTCTTGATGTTGTGGGCCTTGCCGGTTTTGGCCCCGGCAGACTCGATGACGTCGGGATAGATGGTCCCCTGTGCCAGCCACTTCGCATCCGCTATTTTTACAGACTCCTCTTCGAATATCTTCACAAAGAGGTTGCCGATGATCTTACGCTTCTTCTCCGGGTCCGACTCTCCGGCAAGACCGGCGAGGAACCGCTCCTCGGCATCCACGCGGATGACCCTGACGCCCAGATTGCTGTCAAAGGTCGCCATTACCTGATCCCCTTCACCCAGGCGGAGCAGGCCGTTATCCACAAAGACGCAGGTCAGCTGGTCGCCGATTGCCCTGTGTATCAGCGCTGCAGCGACAGACGAATCGACTCCCCCGGAAAGCCCGAGAATGACACTGTCTGAACCAACCTGGCTCTTGATGCGGGCCACAGCGTCATTGATAATATGACCCGGCGTCCACTGTCCGCTGCAGCCGCAGACTTTACGGACAAAGGTATCGACAAGGATTTCACCGCGAGGGGTATGATTCACCTCCGGGTGAAACTGGACACCATAGAGGTTGCGGGAAATGTCCTGAATGGCACAGACCGGAGCGTTCGCGGAAGCGGCTACCACCTCGAACCCGGGAGGGACTTTTTTCACATGGTCGCCATGACTCATCCAGACCGGGCTTTTCCCTTCAAGAAAAAAAGATTCAAACAAGGGGCCGGGCTCACCTTTAGCAAAGAGATCGGCGTGGCCGAACTCTCTCTTCCCTGCCGGGACAACCTCCCCGCCGAAGTGACGGCTCATAAGCTGCATTCCGTAGCAGATCCCGAGCACCGGCACCCCGAGTTCGAAAAGTTCCTCGGCTACACCCGGAGCACCCTCTTCGTAAACCGACTTGGGTCCTCCGGACAGGATGATACCGCTCGGACGAAACGCCTTGATCGCCGAAAACTCGATATCAAACGGGTGAAGCTCGCAGTAGACATGAGCCTCCCTCACCCGCCGCGCGATCAGCTGGGTGTACTGGGAACCGAAATCGAGAATCAGTATTTTTTCGCTGTGTATGTCGGTCATGGATAGCCTTTGATTGATTTTAACCTGCAGAACCCTCAAGACCGCGATTTTTTCGCAAGGTCAAGGCGAGCGAGAGATGACGCGGAGGCGTAGCACCCTCTCGGGTATAAACAGCGCTACGCCGCACAAGGAGTCTCGAAGCTCAACGCCGAGATTGCGGAAAAGGCGCGGTCGTTAATTGTTGCCTACCCGGTAGTTGGGTGCTTCCTTGGTAATCGTCACATCATGCACATGCGACTCTTTAAGCCCGGCACCGGTGATCTTGATGAACTTTCCGTTCTGGTGCAGATCCTTGAGGGATACGCTTCCCGTATACCCCATCCCGGCACGAAGGCCGCCGATGAGTTGATGGATGTTCGCTCCGAGCGGCCCGCGAAGCGGGACCATCCCTTCAATCCCTTCAGGCACGAGCTTGATGTCACTTTCGACATCGGACTGGAAGTAGCGGTCCTTGCTCCCCTCCTTCATGGCGCCGATGGAACCCATCCCGCGGTAACTCTTGTAGGTACGCCCCTGGTAAAGGACCGTGTCTCCGGGAGACTCCTCTGTCCCTGCAAAGAGGGAACCGATCATGACCACATCAGCCCCTGCGGCAATTGCCTTGGTCAGATCCCCGGAATACTTGATCCCGCCGTCGGCAATGACCGGCACGCCGTATTTCCGGGCGACACTGGAACAGTTGCTGATTGCGGTGATCTGCGGCACGCCTATTCCTGCGACAACCCTGGTGGTGCAGATGGAACCGGGTCCGATGCCGACTTTTATCGCATCAGCCCCTGCCTTGATAAGAGCATCTGCTGCTGCTGCAGTCGCAATATTACCGGCGATGATATCGAGTCCGGGAAAATTCGACTTGGCCGAAGCGACCGCGTCGATGACAGCCTGCGAATGTCCATGAGCCGTATCGATGACAACTACATCGACACCTGCCTTCACCAGCGCTTCGATTCTGGCATCCATGTCGGCAGTCGGCCCGACAGCAGCGCCGACCCTGAGCCGGCCGAGGGAATCCTTGCAGGCATTCGGGTACTTCCTTACTTTCTCGATATCCTTGATCGTGATCAGTCCTTTCAGAAAGCGGTCTTTATCGACAACCAGCAGTTTTTCGACCCTGGTATGCTTGAGATGTTCCTTGGCTTCTTCGAGGGTTGTCCCGACCGATACGGTGACAAGGTTCTTCTTGGTCATCCTCTCGGAAATCGGGATATCAAGATCCGTCTCGAAACGAAGGTCCCGGTTCGTGAGTATTCCCACCAGCTTGCCGTTAGCCTTGGTGATCGGTACCCCTGAGATCCGGTACTTGGCCATCATCTCCAGGGCATCCCTGATTTTCTGATTGGGGCGCATGGTGATCGGATCGACAATCATTCCGGATTCGCTCTTTTTCACCTTATCGACTTCATTCGCCTGCTCGGCAATGGTAAGGTTCTTGTGAATGAATCCCAGCCCCCCTTCGCGGGCCATGGTGATAGCGGCCCTGGCTTCGGTTACCGTATCCATGGCAGCACTGACGAGCGGGATGTTGAGCTGTATGTTTTTTGTGAGGTGGGTGCTTAAATCTACATCTCGCGGGAGAATCAATGAGTGGGCAGGGACCAGAAGAACATCATCAAAGGTCAGGCCTTCAACAATAATTTCATCAAGCATGAAGCTCTCCTTATATTTGTCTGGAGACAGAAGTGATAGAGGTTTTTCAGAAACGGAAATGAAATGGATTAACAGAGTAAGTTAGTGAACCGCGGCCGGCAAGTCAAGTTAAAATGGACTAAAATAGAATGTTTACACACAGATGGGGAGCATTTCCTGCCGGCGTTCAGTCGGCCAGCGCCTTCCTTACACTCTCCAGGACCTCATCATCATAAAAGGGTTTATACACTACCCCTTTGGCTCCTGCTGAGAGAGCAGCGTCAATATCCTGATCAAATCCCGTGCCGCTGCAGATAAGAATCTTCGCAGAGGGGTCAAGAGAGATTATCTCCCGGGTTGCTTCGATCCCGCCCATAATCGGCATATAGACATCCATCATCACCAGCGCCGGAGAAAACTCCCTGAACTTTGCGACAGCTTCCGCACCATTGGTCGCGTCGGCAATGACATTGAATCCATGCTGTTTCAACATATCCGAAAGAAGTCCTCTGAAGAAGACCTCGTCATCCACGACCAGTATCCCACGGCAGTTTTTTTCTGTATCAGCCATCTCAGTTCCCTCACCGATATTCAGATTTGCATCTACGATGAAATATTACAGGATTAAATCAAATAATCCAGTGAAATCAGGCATGAATGTGACCTTCTCTGAGGGACTTCAGCCGTTCACTCGTCGAAAGCCCGGGTTCGCCCCATGCTGCCGGGAAACTGCCGAGGATTTCCTCAGGTTCGGCTCGCGGATACCCTACCTCGGCAAGATAATGAAAAAACTTCATCGTCCGGAATGCATCGAACCAGCCATGAAACGCCGATTCAAGTCTTTCCTCGGTTGCATGCTGCTCAAGAAAGCCTTGCCAGACACTACCGAATTTCTGCTCCTTCAGAAAACTGCCGAGAGCCCCGGAAAGAGCCGTCCCTCTCTCGCACAGATCACTGCATCGCTCCTTACAGCCGGCCTGCGACAACTCCAGCCATGCCTTGAGGAGCAGATAGCACTCTGGCCTGTAGAACCGGATTGCTTCCGGCTCTTTATCCAGCAACATCCCCATCGCCCTGCCGGTTCCGAAAGGGACGCGGGCAGAGCGGCGCGGTGACGGAAAGACCATTGTTCCCTTTACTTCTGCAACTCCGGAGGTTTTTGCCAGTGACTGGAGAAAGTAAAAATCCTCCCCGGCACGGCGCCGGTTCATCCCGCCGCACTTCAGATAAGCAGAAGCACGGCACGCCATGGCGCTCCCCACTGTTTGAAACGCATATGGCGATCCGGCATGGGCAAGACCGGCAACGTAACAGCGAAGAAAGAGTTCATACCGCTCTATCGCTCTGCTCTCCGGCTTTCCGGTTGCCTGCAGATGCTCGAAAGGGATAACGGCACCTCCGGCAGCTGCTGTCCGGAAGTGGTTCATGATCGCTCCGGCATAGCCCGGCTTAACGAGAGTATCCGCATCAAGCGAGATCATAACCGGATCGGCACTAGAGAAATCGAGAAAAGGGAGCAGAAGGTCATGACCCAGCTTGCGCGCCAGACCGACCCCGCCGTCTTTCAGCGGCAGCTCCAGCCCGGGAGAAGCGGCATCCACGAGCCCCAGGGGGAAAGGCAAGGTCGCCCTGACGGCCTTCAACAGCTTCAGGGTGGCGAGATTGTCCTCTTTCTCCTCTGAAGAAGCGTCCGCTCTGTTATTAACCACAAAAATGACTGCCAGACCGGATTCGGTCAGGGAGCTGTCTACAGTGAGCGAATCGAGCAGCATGGGAATTGAAGATGATTCGGCAAGGGCCGGGATGACAATGGCTCCGGGGAGTGGCTTTCCGACCTCAAGGTCGAGTGTCCACGGTCCGGCTGCCGATCTTCTGGCAAGATAATCGGCAAAAGGTTCAGGCTTCACGGCTGCGCCACTCCTTCAGCAGCTTTTCCAGCGGGTCTGCAGAGGCATCGAGCCAGATGATTTCGACACCATGTTTCTCCATCTTGCGAAACCAGCTGTCCTGCCTTTTGGCAAAATCGTGGATGGCAGAGTTCAGCTTCTGGAACATATCGTTGCGGTTCATTTCACCGGACAGATAGCGGCTGACAAAGCGATATTCAAGGCCATAACTTTCAAGCCTCGCAATCGGCACACCATCTGCCAGCAGACGCCGCACCTCATCTATCATCCCGCCGCTCAGACGGCTCTTCAGGCGCTCGGTGATGCGCCGCCGGACAATCTCCCGTTCGATTCTTATCCCGAAAACAAGCGGCCGGAGCTCCGGCAGGTCAATAACCTCCGCACTCCCCCTCCCTTCCTGATGAAGCGCAATTTCAATGGCCCGGACAAGCCGCTCCTTTTCCAGCAGATCGGTCGTGTTGTGCTGTTCCGGAACCAGGGCCAGGAGCCGTTCCCGCAGCTGGTCAAGGGAAAGCTCTTCCAGTTCCCTGCGCAGCTCGGGGTTCTCCGGCGCAGTCACCATCCGGTAGCCGCGCAGCACCGAGTCCAGATAGAGGCCGGTGCCGCCGGCCAGAACAGGCAGCCTGCCGCGTGATGTCACCAGGTTGAAGGCTTCAGTGAAATGCCGCTGAAAATCAAAGACACTGAACTCCTCGCCGGGTTCCAGGATGTCGATCAGGTGATACGGAATTTCGCCGTACTCTTCGAGATCCTTGCCGGTGCCGATGTCCATCCTCCGGAAAACCTGGCGCGAATCGGCCGAGATGATCTCGCCGTTCAGCGCGCGGGCAGCGGCAACAGCAAGACGGGTCTTTCCTGAAGCGGTAGGTCCGAGGATGACAAGGAGATTGGGGCTGTCAGCAGCACCACTATGGTCCGGATGATTCAATTCATGCTCTCCAAAGAATTGCTGATTACCTTGTGATTACCTTGCGGTTATGGCAGGAGTGCCGTGGAAAGTCAAGATCGGGGGAGTTGCAGCAGTGATCCTGAAAATGATAGCACCTTGTTGTTAAACCGGAGAATGCCGATATAATTTTGCCAGACAAAATTTTAACAAGGAGGAGCCTGTATGAAATTAATCGTACTGTTGCAGCAATTGCGGTCATGTCGGCCGGGGTGGCGCTGGCTGATGAGCCGGCCAAGACTATGGTGCTTCCGGCGAAGCAAGGAGATGTAACCTTTGAACACCAGAAGCACATGCAGATGAAGGATTCATGCGCTCCCTGCCACGCCACCAACCAGGGGGGGAAGATCGAGGGTTTCGGCAAGGAGATGGCGCACCAGGTCTGCAAGGGGTGCCATACCGATCAAAAAGCCGGTCCGACCGGCTGCAAGGATTGCCATCACAAGTAGAGACCTTCGGCAAACTAAAATACGAACGGCCAGCCGGATCATCCGGCTGGCCGTTATTGCCATCTTGCTAAATCCGTGACGGTGAGGGCCTTTTCTCGCTGCAACGCCTTCGCTTCTGCGCCTGAGGCTGTCTGTTCACCAGCAGTGAAGATTTGTTGCACTATATATTTTGGCAAACATCTGGCCATGTGCTACGGCTGTTTCCGCTCGGCAAGGCCCTCACCGTCACGGATTCACCCATCCCCCAAACTGCTCAATCCTCATACTCGGTATATTTCCGGGCGCTCCCCCTGACCCTGTCGGCAGGATATTTAACGGCGTTTATGGCGATCTTCCGCTCGGCAGCAGCGTAGAGGTCGATATCAAGCTTGTCGGCAATCCTGACCAGATAGATGAAAATGTCGGCTATCTCTTCCTCCACCGACGGCCGGACCTTCTCCTCCAGAAGATGGCTACTGTTACCATCCACCCACTGGAAGTGCTCCACCAGCTCCGCCGCCTCGGCAATAAGGGCCATGGAAAGGTTCTTCGGGGTGTGAAACTGATCCCACTCCCGCTCCCTGGCAAACTCCCGCAGAATTTCCTTCAAGGTCTCGATCGAGGTTATTCTTTCACTCCTGTTCAAATCCCACCTCCTTACGGCAGCTGTGCTCAGAGCCGCGCCGATCTGCTCCCCTCGGAGTGCGGAATCCTCACCGCTCCACCGGAATCCTCCTTCAGCGCTTCATCGATGATGCAGTCGCAAACATCCTCGACAAACCAGGCGCCGCATTCGGTCAGCTTTGCCGAATCAGACGAGGTCTCCAGACAGCCGAGCTTCTCCAGTTTAGTGAAGAGTCCGCGGAAAAGATCGAACGGCTCCTCAAAGTATCTGTTTCTGAAGCTCCCGACATCCAGGCCGCTGGCAAGCTGTACCTGCAGCATGAGGGTCCGGAACATCTGCTCTCTCTTGGTAAGCACGATATGCCTGCCGATAGGGGGGACACCTTTTTCAATCATCCTGAGGTACGTGGGAAGATCTTCGTGCTTGTCGTAGCAGAGAGTGGTCGTATAAGAGCGGGTACGCAGGCCGAAGGCGATGATCGGCATCTCCTGCAGCCAGTAATAGCGGTACGCCCACTGCCGGTCGTTGGTATAGCTGCCGTTCTGCTCGTAACCCGAAGCCTTCATCCATCTCTGGGCGGTCAGCACCATCTCGAAGAGGGTATCATCCGAAACGACCAGTTCCGGCCTTTTTTTGTAAAGGTCCACCACAAGCGGGTTGACGATCTCATGGCGGATGTACTCGACAGCATCCGGCCTGATCCTCTCCAGTGCCGCCAGGTCGCCTGCCAGGCTCAGGAGGGTCTGACCGGGCAGTCCGGCCATCATGTCGATATTGACACTGATCCCTGCATCATGGGCGGCATCGACAACCTGCCGTATCTGCTCTTCCGAGTTGCTCCTGTTGCATAAAGCCAGCAATTCGGGGTCGAAGGTCTGGCATCCCATGCTAATCCTGTTCACTCCTGCCCGGGCAAGGCCGGCGATCCGCTCCTTGGAAGAAACTGTCGCAGGATGCGCCTCTGTGGTGATGCTGCAACCTTCCGCCGTTGGTATCGCGGCACGTATCCGGTCGAGGATGGCCTCTATGGCGCTGTTAGAAAAAAGGGTCGGGGTCCCGCCGCCGAAGTAGATGCATCTGGCCCTTTTCCCGGCAAAGACTCCTGATGCCGCCATCAGGTCGATCTCCTTCAGGAGCCCTTGCAGGTAGCCATTCTGCAGGTTTGCATCGGCAGGAAGGGGGAAAGAGTTGCAGAAAAGACATTCGGAAAAACAGAATGGCAGGTGAACATAGACCAGGATCTCTTTTTCGGGAAGCCCCTGTTCAAGTTTCTGCAGGTATTGATTCACCTGCGAAGGGGCGAGCATCCGGAAGCGGTGAGGGACAAAGAGGTCGGGCTGGTTCTTGGTGTAGTCGGTAGCTCCGTAGAAAAGCTCCTCACGAATGTTCTTAAGAATTTTACCCTGTTCCATTGAACAATTCCCTACCATGCCCTGCTGAGTTTAACCCCGAGATAACCCGGGGAGATGTCGGCGGCAAGGTTCACATCCTTGTACGGAGTCGTAAGGAGGAAACTGCTCGCCATGCCGATAGCAGCACCGGCAATGACATCATGAGCAAAATGAGCCTTTGACTCGACGCGACTGTACGCAACAAAAGCCGCTGCTCCGTAGGCCGGAAGACCATACTCCCATCCGTAGCGCTTCCTCAGGTATTCCGCTGCCGTGAATGATACCGATGCATGGGCCGATGGAAAGGAGTGGTTGTCCTCATCGTTCGGTCTTCTTTCTCTGACGGTATATTTCAGCCCATAGGTCACTGCCAGGTCCAGAGCCGCGGATTCGGTAAGCTGGATCGCTCCCTCCCAATCCTTCTGCCAGAGAGTCATGCCTCCGGCAGCTGCCGCAACGGCGACGAGAGCCGCATCACCGACAGTCGAAACAGCATCGGCGTGGGCACTGTAAGGCGCAGAGAGCATAATGATGGAGATCAATAAGAAGTGCAGTAGCGATTTACGTGTTTCTCTCATCTGGATATTTACCTCACTTGAATAATCAAAAGAATCTGCCGATCTGGAAAAGGAGCGAATTGACCCCCTGGTTGTTGTGGTTGATGCTGCCGTTCGATATATGGTGCAGCCTCATGGCGACAAAAAGAGAGCTGCCGGTTTCCTGCCTCACCTCGGTGCCGATTCCCAGCTGCGGATTGAAATTGAACCGGTACGCCTGCTGCTCGACCCGGTAATCGGTGTAGATCACACCGATTCCTGCCTCAAGATACGGGCGGAACCTGCCCCTTTCCACAAAGACTGGATAGTACATCGACATCATGTTCAGTGATGCAACGTCCCTGATCTCGGGTCTGACCAGGGAACCGGCGACCGCTTCGAGCTTGAATACCTTGCTCCCGGACCACACCTGGTCCCAGAGTATTCCATGGTCATACCATGCCGAGACAGAAGCGAGCACGGAACTGAGGTTGAAATTGGGGTCATAGCTGCTGCTCAGGGATAGTGCACCGGCTGCCCGCTCCGGGGTTCCCAGCCTTTTGAAAAAACCGGCTACATCGGGAAAAGCGGGAGAGTGCCCGTTGTCCGGCGCTTCAACCGCCTGCGGACTTGCTGAAATGCTTTCGTGATCCGAAGCAAAAACTTCGTGACCTTCAGCCGTCAACAGAAGAATCAGCAAGGCCGGAATCATCCTGAAGAGCAACTTGTGGACCTCGCAATAAAAGCATTATTCAAGCAGATTGGATCAGCAGATTACCCCGTACCTGACCTTTATTGCAAGGTCGAAATCTGCTCGCAGCAGCTTTTGAATTCAGACACATACTTCATCTCTTGACTTACCAGTTAACTTCCAATAATTTGCCATAAATATGGATGTTTTATCAAAATCGGACTGACTCCAGGGAATCACCGGCAGAAAAAGGGATCACTATGAAGATAAAGATATGGGGATGCCGCGGTTCTCTCCCTACCCCGGGGCCGGATACTATCACGTATGGCGGGAACACGACCTGCGTCGAGGTAAGATCATCATCAGGACAGATTGCAATAGTCGATGCCGGATCCGGACTCCATAATCTCGGGAAAGAGCTCTGCAGTGAGAAGGATGTAAAAAACATCCGTTTCTTCTTCACTCATTCACACTGGGACCACCTCCTCGGCTTTCCGTTCTTCAGACCCGCTTATCGCAGCGACTATACACTTACCTTCTGCTCAGGGCCTCATGCTCAGGATACGATCCGGAAATATCTCTCCCATCAGATGCAGGCGCCCTTCTTCCCGGTAGAACTGGACGCGCTGAGCGCCAGGATGGTTTTTGAGTGCGACAACGCTTGCCAGGAAGACAGATTCTGCTGCTGCCATGACATAAAGGTCAGAGCATTTCCGGTAAATCATTCGAACGGGGGTTTCGGTTACAGGTTTCTCGAAGACGGAAAGATCTTCGCCTTTGCCCCGGACAACGAGCTCAGCTTCCACCACCCCGGCGGACCGGACAGGGATTATTTTGCCGGGCTATTCAAAGAGGCTGACCTGTTGATCCACGATGCGCAGTACACTGACGAACAGTATAAGTATACACGCGGCTGGGGGCACTCTACGTATGCAGACACGGTGGATCTGGCAATAAAAGCCGGAGTTAAGAGACTAGGACTGTTTCATCACGACCCTGACAGAACGGACGACGATCTGGAACGGCAGCTGGAGTTTTGCAGGCAGAGAGTGACTTCTGCCTGCAGCGATCTGGAATGCTTTGCAGCGGCTGAAGGGTTGAGCCTGGATATTTGACTGCAAATATAAATAGTTACTTACTGACTGAAATGAGGTGAACGATGGATGTGCCTAAAGAGCGCATGAAACTTGGTGAAATTCTTATCCAGCAGAAGATTCTGACGCCTCTGCTCGTACAACGGATAATCGGCATTTCAAATGCCACGCACCGGCGATTCGGACAGACCCTTGAAGACATGGGGCTTCTGACCGGCGAAGAACTGGCGCAGGCGCTTGCCTTTCAATTCGATTACAAGATCGTAGCCTACATCATCTCTATCACCATACCGAATGATATCCTTAATCTCGTCACCGTAGAGGAAGCCGTAGGAAACAGGATTTTTCCCCTCCAGCTACGGGAAGGCCGGCTTGCTCTTGCCATGGCAGACCCTACAGGCTACGACACCATCGCCTCACTCTCTTCCAGACTGGACCTGAAGATCGTCCCGTTCATCGCCACAACCAAGGAGATAATGAAAGCAATAGCGAGCAAGTACCTTAACATTTCGCTCGATCAGATGAGAAATTCGATACTGGTTGTAAACACGGACCCACGCGAGCGCACAGAACTGGTTACCGCCCTTCAGGGTGAAGGATATCATGCCATGGAGGCGGTAGATCCGGAGGACGGCTTCAGACTGGCGCTCCTCAATCAACCGAGCCTGATCATAACAGCCAAGGATATGCCTTTCTCCGACGGGTTTGCGTTCTTCACCACACTTCAGGGAATTCCGGAAACGCGCAGGATCCCCGTTATCCTTCTCTCGGGACACTCCAGCACAGAGGAGGAAGCAACCGCTTTCAAACGCGGGTTTTTCGATTACATACCGATGCCGGCAAAGGACATAACCTTGATAGCTCGTGTTGCGCGGGCTCTTGCCGCAGGAAAAGCATACACGCCACACCGGAAAGAGCAGGCAGAGATCGATCTCGGGGGGGAATAAACCTAAACGGCAGTTGAATGCTGTCGGAATGAGAGCCTTAGGGGGATTTCGTAGCACTTCTTGGCGAAATGGAGCGTTAACAGCCGATATTGTCTGAAGCCGGAGGGCAAGTTTATCGGCTGTAGCGAAATGAGCCTAGAAATGCAGAAATAGCACGTCAGCTCGAATACAGGCAGCGTTCAACTGCCGAATTCGGGATAAGAGTTATGAGGCTATTGACAGGAGGGTCACTACCTCAGCCGCCGGTCATACACGATCTTCATGCCCAGCAGGAAAAGATAGCAGACTATGGTAAACGAATTAGCCACGATGAGCGGAGTATCCCCGATCGCTATCCCGTAAAAAAGCCAGAGCACCAGCCCGGCTATCAGAATGAGTGGCTGCCAGACAGATATATCCACCGCCTGTTTCCTCCGCCAGGTACGCACCACCTGCGGGATAACAGCAATACTGGTCAGAAAGCCGGCAGACAGGCCAATCCAGGTTGCCTTCACCGAGCCCCCTTCTTACCCTTGAAATCTCCTGAAGCCCAGTCGATCTGTGACATCATCCCTCTGACAATTGCGACTTCTCTTTCGTCCAACTCTGCCCGGGAAAGGATCCGGCGAAGTGACCTCATCAGGTGGGCCGGATTTTCAGGATTGAGAAACCCGATTTTAAACAGAACTTTCTCCATCTGGCTGTACATGGATTCCAGTGACTCTCCGGGGGCAATTTCACGTCCGGACGTTTTTTCGGCAACACCTGCCCGTTCCAGAATTTCATAACAGAATATCAGTACAGCCTGGGAAAGGTTGAGTGAGCCGTAATCTCCGTAGGTAGGTATGGTAGCCTGCCACCGGCAGAGCGAGACCTCTTCGGTTGTCAGGCCGCTATCCTCGCGGCCGAATACGATTGCGCTTCTGTTACTGCCCGAATCGGCTGCAATCCTGGCCACAATCTCTTTCGGCGAGCATATCTCCTGACGGTACTTGCCATGCCTTCGGGTAGTCGCAACCGAGAGCTGAATATCTGAAAGAGCGGCACTCAGATCGGGATAGATCTCGGCTGTATCGAGAAGGTCCTTTGCCGAGACGGCAAATTTGAGCGCTTCAGGATGATCCAGAGGGCATGGATTGACCAGTCTCAAGGTGGAAAGCCCCATGTTCTTCATCGCCCGGCAGACCATACCTACATTGCCCGGGCTTTGAGGCTCTACAAGGATAATGGCAAGATTTTCGAGTTTCATTTATCGTCCATACCCCTGGATTCGGCAGTTGAAAGCTGCCTGCATTCGAGCTGACGTGCTATTTCTACAATTCTAAGCTCATGGAGCTACAGCCGATAAACTCGCCTTTCAGGCTCAAACAATATCGGCTGTTTACGCTCCATTTCGCTAAGAATTGCAACGAAACAGCCCTGATGCTCTCATTCCGACATCTTCCAACTGCCGGTTTCAGGTTAAGAAATTCCGTAACGGATCCCGGCAAGCTATTTTCGCGGAAAAGCGATAAAAAAACCGGCAGACACGGTGACGTGCCGCCGGTTACAGTTTCCTTCTGTTCAAGTAGGACCTATTTCTTCGGATGACACCCCTTGCAGCTTATCGGGCCTTTTTCATTCAGATCGTGGCAAGGTATGCAGAGTTTATGGGCTGTTGACTCTCCCCAGTTTGCTATCTTTCCTACTTGCTTGTCATGACACTCCCAGCACTGATTTTTGGTCAGCTGCTGATGCTTGTGATGAGTGAAGTCGAGCGTTTTTTTACCCATCTTCAGCTTGATCATTTTCGGTCCGGAATTTTCCGGTTCAGCTGCAAATGATGATGAAGAGAGGATGAACAGTGAAAATAGCACGATACAGAAAGAGAGACATCTTGGCATTGTAAACTCCTCATGTTTTTTATTCCTGTCTATCATAAACAGCAGGGAAGTCAACCGGTTAAATCAAGCTCCTATTCGGGCAAACAGCATCTGACCGGATAGAATGAGTGTTTGTCAACTATTTTCGGGAGGACTGCTGAAATAAGTCTCACGGCATTCTCGATGTCGGAGAGGTCAAGCACCTCTACCGGAGTATGCATATACCGGAGAGGGATCTTTACCAGTGCCGTCGCAACGCCGCCCCGGGAAATCTGCATGACATTTGCGTCAGTCCCGGTAGCACGGGCGATGCCGGTAAACTGCACCGGAATTCCTTCGCTCTCTGCTGTACTTGCCAGCAGATCGAAAAGGGCAGGATTTATGTTCGCACCGCGCGGGAGTATCGGCCCTTTACCTAAAGCAACATCACCATTATGCTTGCGCTCTACATCTGGCTGGTCGGTTGCAAAATCGACCTCCACGCAGATGCCGACATCCGGTCTGACATTATAGCAGCTGGTCGTCCCGCCCCTGAGACCAATCTCCTCCTGCACTGAAGAAACACCATGCAGATCGATCCCGAGCTTTACGCTGCGCTCAGCAACAGCCCTCAGCACCTCTGCTACTATGAAACTCCCCGCTTTGTCGTCAAAGCCGCGGGCAGTAACCCTCCCCCCTTGAAGATGAACCAGTTCGGATGAGAATGTGACCGGATCCCCTACCCTTACGAGAGCATCGGCCTCCTTGCGATCAGATGCCCCGATATCGATGTACTGCGCTTCGAGCTTTATGACGCTCTCCCGGTCCTTAGGCTCCATAAGATGAATCGGCTTTTTGCCTATGACACCTGTGACAGTACCTTTTGCAGTATGGACATTTACTTTCAGGCCGGGGGTAAGATGAGGATCGACTCCTCCGATAGCAGAAAACCAGATAAAGCCTTTATCGTCGATGTACTTGACCTGGAGGCCGATTTCATCGCTATGGCCAACAAGCATAACCCTTGGACGGGATTCACCTTCACCCTGAATACATCCGTAGACATTTCCCATGACATCACTGGTAACATCGGCAAAGGGCTCTATGTATGCACTGAACAGACGCTGGGCAGGCTGCTCATACCCTGAAGGGCTTGGAGCTGACAGCAGCTGCCGGAGAAACGCTAGTGACTCTTCTCTCATCATACCTCCGTATTAAGTGAACCCGCTGTCTACATCG
>JBGQLM010000075.1:0-21784 GCA_041500085.1 Geobacteraceae bacterium | reverse complement strand
TCATTCAGGCCCTTACCGTTAACAAGGCGAACCTCACAGTCCAGGCTGCCGATGCCACCCGCGTGTATGGTGTTGCGAATTCCGCTTTCAGCACTACGTACAGCGGCTTTATCAATGGCGACACCCAGTCGGTGCTGTCCGGTTCAGCTGATCTTGCTGCTGCCGCCAACTCCGCCAGTCCTGTGGGAACGTATCCGATTACCGTTACCGCCGGAACCCTTGCTGCAGCCAATTACAGCTTCAGTTTTGTCAATGGGACGCTTTCCATAACCAAAGCCGACCAGTCCATAACATTTGGCGCATTATCGGCAAAAACGTACGCCGATGCCGACTTTACCCTCGGTGCTACGGCCGGCAGCGGTCTGGCAGTGAGCTACACGAGCAGCAATCCGTCAGTCGCCACGGTCAGCGGTTCGACCGTAACCATTGTCGGTGCCGGTACAACTACGATCACCGCCAGCCAGAGCGGTGATGGCAATTACAACGCGGCATTGGCAGTTGCCCGGCTCCTGGCAATAAACAAGGCCGCAGCTACCGTCACTCTGGGCAGTCTCAGCACCACGTACGACGGCACCCCAAAGGCCGCAACAGCGACAACATCACCGGCGGGACTCATTGTCACCTTTACTTACAACGGTTTGACGACTGCACCGACTGCCGTGGCAAGCTACACCGTAGTGGGGAGTGTCAGCGACCCCAACTACCAGGGAAGCGCCACCGGAACCTTGACCATTGCCAAGGGAAACCAGACGATCTCCTTTGGAGCATTGCCGGCCAAGACCTATGGTGATCCGGCGTTCACTCTGACCGCCACTGCCAGCAGCGGCCTGGCCGTAACATACACGAGCAGCAATACCGCAGTTGCCACTGTAAGCGGCAATGCCGTGACAATTGTCGGTGCCGGCACAGCTACGATAACCGCCAATCAGGGTGGAAATACCAATTATAACGCCGCACCGGCTGTTGCCCAGACATTGACAATAAACAAGGCTCCGGCGACGATAACATTCGGATTACTGTCTTTTGTCTATGACAATGCACTGAAACCGGTAACGGTGACGACAATTCCGGCCGGTCTGGCAGTTGCCATAACTTATGACGGGTCAGCTACGGCACCGATTGACGTCGGCAGATATACCGTAGTGGCCATTGTAAACGATGCCAACTACCAGGGAAGTGCCACGGTAACTGAAGAAATTACCAAGAAAAGCCAGACCATTACCTTTGGCCCGCTTCCGGTGAAGACGTACGGCGATGCACCCTTTACGTTCAGCGCTGATGCCAGCAGCAACCTGAACCTTACCTTCGCGTACGATACTTCCATTGCGACCATCACCAAACAGGGCCAGAAATATTTGCTAACCATACTAGGCGCCGGGACAACCATGGTCACCGCCACCCAAACCGGCAACCGCAACTATAGCGATGCGCCACCCGTATCCCAGACGCTCACGGTCAACAAGGCTGCCGCTACGGTGACCCTCGGCAGCCTCAGCGCTACCTATAATGGCACCGCAAAAGCGGCAACGGCAACAACTAGTCCGGCAGGTCTCGCCGTAACGTTCAGCTACAACGGTTCCGCCACAGTCCCGACCGCCGCCGGCAACTACAGTGTCATCGGGACCATTAACGACCCCAATTATCAGGGGAGCGCCAGCGGGACACTGGCGATTGCCAGGGCAAATCAAACTATCGCCTTCGGCGCCCTGCCGGCCAAGAGCTATGGCAATGCTCCCTTCAATCCGAACGCTACAGCTTCGAGCGGCCTGGCGATCAGCTACAGTAGCAGTAACCCCGCCGTGGCAACGATTAACGGCACGACCGTCACCATAGTCGGCGTCGGCACGACCGCCATTACCGCCAGCCAGGGCGGGGACGGCAACAACAATGCAGCAGTTGCGGTGCAGCAGACACTGACCGTCAGCAAGGGCACTGCCACGGTGACGATTGGCAACCTCAACACCGCATACAACGGAACACCGCGGGCAGCAACCGTGACAACGGTCCCGAACGGTTTGCCGGTAACGCTAACCTATAACGGTTCTGCTATGACACCGGTTGCAGTGGGGACTTACACGGTGGTGGCAACTGTAACAGATACGAATTATGAAGGGAGTGCTGCGGCAACGCTGACCGTTGACCAAGGTGCACAGACAATTACGTTTGATACACTGCCACTGAAAAACGTGATCGATGCTCCATTTGCCCTGGCTGCCACTTCGACCAGCGGCCTCTCCGTGAGCTACACGAGCAGCAACCCGGCTGTGGCGACGATAAGCGGCACGACCGCCACGATCGTCGGCGCCGGTACAACCACCATTACCGCCGGTCAAGGCGGAGATGGCAACTACAGTGCAGCAGCTGCAGTGCCGCAAGCATTGACCGTCAACAAGGGTACAGCCACGGTGACACTTGGCAGCCTCAACACTGCCTTCAACGGAACACCGCAGGCGGCAACTGCTACGACGGTTCCAAACGGGTTAGCGGTAACGTTAACATATAACGGTTCTGCCACGGTACCGGTTGCCGTTGGGAATTACACGGTGGTGGCCACAGTAACTGACTCAAATTACGAGGGGAATGCCACGGGTACGTTGACTGTTGCCAAAGGAGCACAGACTATTACCTTCGGCTCCCTGCCTGCGAAAATCTATGGCGATCCAGCGTTGAATCTGACCGCAGCTGCCAGCAGCAATCTGGCCGTGACCTACACGAGCAGCAACCCCGCTGTGGCGACGATAAGCGGTGCGACCGTCATCATCGTCGGAGCCGGTGCGACCACTATTACCGCCAGTCAGGTCGGTGATGGCAACTACAACGCAGCAACAGCAGTACTGCAAACCCTGACCGTCGGCAAGGGAGCAGCCACGGTCACGCTCGGCGGCCTCAGCACCACCTACAACGGAACACTGCGGGCGGCAACTGCGATAACGGTCCCGAACGGTCTGCCGGTGACAATAACCTATAACGATTCTGTCACGATCCCAACAGTCGCGGGAACCTACTCGGTGACGGCAACCGTAGCTGACGCAAATTATCAGGGGAACACCACAGGCACGATGACCATTGCCAAGGGAGCACAGGCAATCACGTTCGGCGCGCTGCCGCCTAAAACTGTCGGCAATGCGCCGTTTACCCTCACCGCCTCTTCGGGCAGCGGACTGGCAATCAGCTACACGAGCAGCAACCCTGCCGTAGCTACGATCAGCGGCACGACCGTCACCATCGTCGGAGCCGGGACAGCCGTTATCGCTGCGAACCAGGGTGGGGATGCCAATTACAATGCTGCGGCTCCCGTTACCCAGACGCTGACGGTAAGTGCCGCACAGCCTTCGACCGGAAATACGGCAATTACGATCGGCACGTCTACCAATTATTTCGATACGGTCACAGCTGCGCTTGCCGTTGTCCCTGCAGGTTCAACGACTACGCTCAAGCTTCAGGCCATGACCTTCGCCGAAGCAGTGAACTTCAATATCGGTAATGCCACTGTCAGCTTAATCGGCGGCTACGACAGCGGATTCACCAGCGTCTCGGGCATGACCACCATCCAGGGCAGTCTGACCATCAGTTCAGGTACACTTATCGCAGACAAGCTGGTGATCATGTAACAAGCAGAAAACAACTGCTTTCATTCAGGAGATAAAAAAGGCTGCATTCCACCAGGGAATGCAGCCTTTTTTTTGCCTCCGCCGTGCAGGTGCCGGAGAGTCGTAGAATCAGTCACGACCGCCATGGCGGCCGTGACCGCGGTCTTCATCCCTGTCCATCCTGCGCTCTTCCTTTTCATCCCGATGCTCTTCCTTGCGCCGCTCCTTATCATAGCGCTTTTCCTCTTTACGCTGCTCCTTCTCATAGCGCTTGCTCTCTTTGCGATCCTCCTTCCACTCCTTTTCCGGTTTGAAGTGACGGCCGCGGTAGCGATCATGGTCACCCCGGTAGCGGCTGTACTCCTCATCCCGATAGTAGCGGATCCGCTCGAATTTGTGCTTGCGCAGCCCCGGAGGCAGTTGGCGGCGCTCTACATTACGCCACGGGCCGTTATAGTAAGGGCCACTGAACCAGCGGTTATCCCGGAAGAGATAGTAGGTGTTGTCAACAAAGACGATGTCGTGGGGGACCCCGACGGCAACATAGAACCCCAGTGCCGGCGGCATGATGAATTCGGGAGGGGCCGACAGGACGATCCGGGGCGGTTCGGGGAACGGTAGCGGAGGAACCCCGACGTTTACATTGACATTGACCTCGGCGTTACCAGCCTGAACCAGGGGCAGCCCGAGCAGTGCAAGGGTGGTTACAGCTACGGCTAGACGTTTCATTCATGACTCCTTTTTTGACAGGGACTATATTTCAAAAGCAGCAGCCGGAGAAGTGCGGACGAAAAAAAGCCGGGCACCGCATATCTTTGATGATATTTCGGTAACCCGGCTGTCTGCTGGAGACCCGTGGGCTTTCCGCCCCACCCTCGCGGGTGGTTTAGTATTGTCGTCTATCGCTGTGGCAACTGCTTTGATCATGTTTTACATAACGTAGCTGCTTCATCACGTCAAGTGTTATTGTGGAATTTTGACGGAGAATACCTGGAGGAGGCTGATGGCTCAGGCCTTCGGTCTGTATCTTTGTATTGCAGGGTACAAAAAGAGAGAGCCGCTGGTTTTTTACGATACTTCAAGTATGCTATACCATATGCAAAAATTTATCGTCAGCATTTATTTTGTCAAGGCAGCTGAACTCAACATCATCCGCAGAACAGCTATCAACCTGCTTCGCGGATTGGATTTTACTACCGCTTACACCCCGTATTTCGCCATGTGTACTGACAATCTGAGTGAAATCCTGCTGGCGACAAATACTGATGTAATTGAGACCAGATCAGTGATGCGCTTCAGCTGCAGCGGGCTTTGTCCCAGACCTGAAATGAAGAAAATACGCGCGAGGATGTATGCCTGCTCTCGCCATAACCTTGGGACGGTCGGGCTTTGGTGCGAAAAAGAGCCTGAATATTTCGATAAAGCTGCCACCAAGGCTAATCAGGCATTACAGAAAACATTTAAAGAAATTGGCAGCAAGTCCGGAAATGCGTTCAATGTTATGATTATCAACAACGATATCCTGCCGATGCTCGAACTGGTTGCCTCGAAAGAGTATAATCAACTGGAAATCGCCAGTCCGGGCGACTTGATCCAGTTCCGCTACGAAGTCGTAATCGGTTTTCGCAACATAATGAACTGGCGGCTGGTTCATGCCTATAAATTCAATTGATCAATTGGCTTGAACCAGTGAACTATGGGGGAACCCTCCTTTAAACAAAAAAAAGCGGCACTCAGCCGCTTTTTCTAATCTCATTCTCTCAATCCCCTCCAGGACTTTGCCCGGTCATGCCGGATTGTACGCCCCAAGAGGTTTATTTTTTTTCTGTTTTTCCTGTTGCGGGACAGACGCAATTTGACGGTTTTGCCCCACCGACGCAGACACTTGGATTACAGATTTCCACTTTCTCCGTTTTTTCGCTGCCTGTTGTCATTTATCTCACCTGCCTTCTCTCATGGATGCCACAATGTGCAGTTACTGCACACAAGTGAAACGCTCAGGAGGTTACCATCAAAGGCCTATGACCCCCTGAACTCTACCAAGTCTGTACTGTAGTTTGCCCCTTATTCTTTCCAGATTACCTTTGGCTCCCAATATTCTGTTCGAGCTGATTTTCCCTGCTATACCTCTCACAGTTCCCCTGGCTTCATGGAAAATCCCGCTCCACCGATACCTTGTGCTGATTTTCATGTTATACCTCCTGCACAATAATTAAACCCTCTTGTTTACTGTTATTATAACAAATCCGGTTCGTTAAGGGGACTAATTATATTAGCCGTGGAGTCTGAAGAATGAAATCCAGTAACACCTTAGTTAATATAGAAGGCGATTAATCTGCTGCTTTCAGGATAGACCTGACATTAATGTTAACAAGCTTGACAAGATGTAATCTCCTTGATTAAATAACCGTAACGGGAGGAACTCTTCCTGTGGAGGTACTTGATGATCAGGCTCTACACACTGGTATTTGCATTTGTCCTGGCAGCCTCATTTTCCTTTGCAGCAGAGAAGAGAGTGACCTCTGCAAAGTTAAGAGCAGCTGCTGCAGAACAGACAACAGTTGATACCGCCATAGAATCGAGGGGAACGAAAGGTGAATTGCTTGATATAAATTCTGCGTCAGAAAAACAGCTTAAAGCTCTTAAAGGGGTAGGTGTTGAATATTCAGAGAGGATAATCGCCGGGAGACCTTACTTTACGCAAGAACAGCTGGTTACCAGGAAGGTCATCCCAAAGGAAATATACGAAACGATAAAAGATCAGATTATTGCAAAACAGCCATACTAATGTGACCTGACCTGATAATTGAGTTAAAGAAAGCCTCGACAATAGTCGGGGCTTTCTTTTGTTGTAGTCGTGAATAGTTACAACCAGTGCTGGCTGGTCTCAGCAATTGCGTGGTTCGGCAAGGCTGAACGTCACTGCTCAGTAAGGCCAAGAGTTCTTATTAAACAGATCATTTCGGTTTGGTGGACACTTCCTTCAGCGCGTTCTGCAGCTTGTCCTTGTCGAATCCCTGAATCTTTATCCTGTTACCTATGACAAAGAGAGGCACGCCACGTTTCTGTTCAGGGACGCCCATTGATTCGTAGATCTTCATCAGCGTTTCCATATGCTCATCATCAGTATCCACTTCGCGGTTGATGAAGGGGATTTTGTTATTACTGAGATACTCCTTTGCCTCCATGCAGTGAGGGCAGGTGGAAAGAGTGTATATGACGACCAGCGGGGTATCCTCCCCAGGAGGTTGACTTGTAGTAATGAGAGTCTGCTTGCCGGATGATTCGTTCGGTTCACCTGCAAAAGAAGCTGTGGTGAGAGCAATCAAGAGTGATGATAATAAAAAAACTAATCTTAACATGTTAGATCCCTTTCCTGAGATACGTTGTTGTGACGACTCAGGTTTTGCAGTATATTTCAAAGATATCACCCTTATCGAGACCGTCAATGTATATTCAGATTTTGCTTCCTGATACACACATTAAATCGCATGTACAGCCTCATCGAAGATAGAAGAATTATCGGACATATTGCCATCCATGGTTACCAACAGAAATTCTCAACTGGAGGGAAATTTCATGAAAAAAGGATTTGTTATTGCGGCATGTGCAGTGACTGTAGTTACTGCGTCTGGAATCCGGACTGCTCGTGCCGACAGCGGGGGGGGAGATCGTAATACCCAGATGATTGAGTACAATGCAAAAAATGCATTGACTCCCTGGATGGTTAAAATAGAAAAGGCACCCTCGGTTGGCCTTCCGGCTCCTGACTTCACGCTGGAGGGGGTAGTCGGAACCGATCCGGGGAAGGAGTTCAAAACTCTGACGTTGAAGGATTACAAGGACAAGTGGCTGGTGTTATTCTTTTACCCTGCAGACTTTACCTTTGTCTGCCCAACCGAGATAAAGGGATTCAGCGACAATGTCGACTTGTTCAGGAAGTTGAACGCAGAAATTGTCGCTGTTTCAACTGACAGCAAATGGTCGCACCTTGCCTGGATCAAAAGAGGTGACCTTGGAAATCTCAGGTATCCGCTCCTGGCCGACTTCAATAAGGAAACAGCCCGCTCCTACGGAGTTCTCGATTCGGAAAAAGGGGTTGCGTTGAGAGGGCTTTTCATCATCGATCCTAAAGGCGTCATTCAATATCAGGTAGTCCATAACCTGGATGTAGGTCGTAGCGTTGAAGAGACCATCCGGGTGCTTGAGGCTCTCCAAAGCGGTGGCCTCTGCCCGCTGGGGTGGAAGCCTGGCCAAAAGACCCTGGGGAAATAAAACCACGTGAGGAGTGGACGTCTACTATATTCAGAATTGGCTTATTACGAATTAATTACAAAAACAGGGGAGAAGCTTTTGCTTCTCCCCTGTTTCATTTCAGACTACTGGCTGGGAATATCTCAGCCAGTTGACGTATTTAATGTCAAGCAAAGTGTTAAGGCTTCATCATGTTGTCCAGCATATCTTCTGCTTCTTTCAGCTTGGCGTTGAGTTTTTTGAGCTCATCAGCAGAATAAACTTTTTTACCTTTTTTGATTTCAGCATTAAGTTTGGTGATTTTCTTCTGAATGCTGTCAGTTTCATTTTTGCACTCTTTCGAGGCAAGCAGGCACTGGTCTTTCTGCTCTTTGGTCATTTCAGCAGCAAATACAGGAACGGCTACCGACATCATGAATACTGCCATAACCAAGATTGCAATACGTTTCATTTTTTAATCCTCCATTACTAATGAAATAATAAAACTCTATTTCATTTATACAGATTATTTTGTGCCTGTCAATAGTGCTGCCTTAAAAAAAATCATTTGCACAGGATTTCAGCGGGTTACTGCAAAGCTTCCGTGCCGTCTTGGAAATTACCTTTTAAGGCGTTTGATTCACGCTGGTTATATTCTGTCTTCTGGCGGGACAAATCTCGCAGGGTTTTTTAAACCCTTTTTACATTTCTATTACAAAAGGTTCCTGTCTCCTCTGCTATGATGAAACGGTTAATACTAATTTAATTCACCTCCGGGGGATTTTATGTTTAAACCTTTAAAAATCGGAAAATACATCGTCAGATATCCGCTAATTCAGGGAGGTATGGGTGTTCGTATCTCCGGAGGATCACTTGCCGGGCATGTTGCTAAATGCGGCGGTGTAGGTATTGTGGCTGCTGCCGGTATAGCTCTCAATAGCGGGCTATATAACGGTCGGAACTACTTTCAGGCAGAACCGGAGGCTTTCAAGGCGGAGTTGAAAAAAGCCTATGAAATTGCTCCTGACGGGATAATCGGGGTAAACGTCATGGTTGCTCTGGCCGATTTCGAGCAGCTTGTAAAGGCGGCTGTCGAAGGGGGGGCGAAAGTGATTGTCTGCGGGGCGGGACTTCCGCTTACCCTGCCAGGTCTGACTGCACATGCTCCTGATGTCGCTCTTGTCCCTATCGTTTCATCGTTCAGGGCTGCCCAACTCATCGTCCGCAAATGGGACAAGGGGTTTCACCGTCTTCCCGACGCTATCGTGGTGGAAGATCCGGATACGGCAGGCGGCCATCTCGGCGAGAAGATGGAGCTTATCGGTACCGGTCAGTACGACCAGTATGCAACTGTCAGGGAGATCAAGGAGTATCTTAAAGCTGAGTTCCCTGACTCAGATATACCGGTAATCGCCGCTGGTGGCGTGTGGGACAGAGAGGATCTTCTCTATGCTCTCGAACAGGGGGCTGATGGCGTACAGATGGCAAGTCGTTTCGTCCCGACTATCGAGTGCGATGCAGACGATGCCTTCAAGCAGGCTTATGTCGACTGTTGCAAGGAGGACATTGGTCTTTTAATGAGCCCTGCAGGGCTACCGGGGAGGGCAATACTGAAAAACGTTGATAATCTCCGCCTGTACGATCTTGACAACAAGACTCCCTGCCGTATGGCCTGTCTCAAGAAGTGCTCGTATAAGGAGACCGGAGAAAGGTTCTGTATAGTCACAGCTCTCGATCGTGCCCAGCGCGGGGACATTGAAACAGGCCTGGTATTCTGCGGTACGAATGCCTGGCGGGCTGACAAAATTACAACCGTTAAAGAGATCTTCGATGAACTGTTTTCGGAAGAAAGTTGAGAGCCGAAAGTTGAGTTCATGTTGAAGTAGAAGAGCCGGTCAGAATTTCTGACCGGCTCTTTTTTATCGGTTTTATAAGCAGGATCTAGTATGCCTGCTTGTCTCCCAGTACCTCTTCACCTGTTACCGGCGCCCTGAAGATCCTGTAAACCCATATCTTGTAGCAGATGACAATCGGGACCATTATCAGTGCGACAACAGTCATCAGCTTGAGCGTAATCAGGCTTGATGAGGAGTTGTAAATGGTCAGATTTGATGCAGGGTCAAGGTTTGAAGGAAGAAGGTTGGGGAAGAGCCCGGCGACACCGGTCGCAACGACAAACACGATTGTCAGGCAGGAAAAGGTGAAGGCCTTATACTTCTCGCCCTTCCCGGCGAACAGTTTGATGAGAAGGAGAGACGCTACTGCGACTACCGGGATGATCAGAATCAGAGGTGCTTTCAGGTAGTTGTCATAAAGTTTTGTGGCGGGATAGGTGTATGCCAGAAATATCACGGCAACTGCAAGAAGAGCCGGCCAGATACTGTTGGCAAGCGACAGCGCGCGACTGCTGAGATCACCGGACGTCTTGGTCGAAATGTATAGTGCTCCGTGGACTGCAAAAAGCAGCACGAATAGTACCCCGGTAACAAGGCCGTAAGGGTTCAGCAGCCCGATCAGCCCGCCTTCGTAGCTGAACTGCAGATTGACGAAATCGTTACGCATCGGGATACCTTTGAAGATGTTGCCGAAAGCGACACCGAAAAGTAGCGCCGGGAGGAAACTGGAGACGATGATCGCCTTGTCCCAGGAGCTTTTCCAGACCGCCCCGTCCAATTTACCTCTGAACTCGAAGGAGACGCCGCGCACGATCAGGGCGAAGAGCAGCAGGACAAGAGCCGAGTAGAGATTGCTGAACATGAGGGCATAGGTGGTCGGGAAGGCTGCAAAGGTAGCACCGCCTGCAGTCAGCAGCCAGACTTCGTTGCCGTCCCAGACAGGACCGATGCAGTTTATCAGGACACGTTTTTCCGTGTCATTCTTGGCAATTATGCCGGAAAGAAAACCGGTGCCGAGGACAAAGCCGTCGAGCATGAAATAGACTGCCCACAGAACTCCCCAGAGTACGAACCAGATGATCTGGAATATTGAAATATCCATTGCTTATACCCTCCCCTGAACATTAATGATATTCGACAGATCGCTGTCCGGACCTTTTTTGGCATATTTGACCAGCAGGAAGATATCAATTGCCCCCAGAATCCCATAGAGTACCGTAAAGCCAAGCAGTGACAACAGGACCTGCGTAGACGTTACCGATTTTGATACCGAATCGGCGGTTTTGAGAACTCCGTAAACAATCCATGGTTGCCGGCCAAGCTCTGCAACCAGCCAGCCAAGCTGCTCGGCAAGATAGGGGAGGGGTATCGACAGCACCATGATGCTCAGAAACAGCCGGTTGTCTTCAAACCTGTCCCTGCGCGAAAGGAAAATCGCTGCGAGGCTGACGAGAATCATGAAGGTGCCGATGCCGACCATCAGGCGGAAGCTGAGAAAAGTCGGAGTGACAGGTGGGCGCAGCTCTTTGGGGAAATCCTTCAGCCCCTTGATCTCGGCATTGGTATCGTGGAAAGCGAGGAAGCTGAGCAGCCCGGGTATTTTCAACTCTTCAACCGCGTTGCACTCCTCAGGAGCATTGGGAACCAGCAGCAGACACATTTCCGCACTCCTCTTCGTCTCCCAGATAGATTCCATGGCTGCAAACTTGGCCGGTTGAACCTTGGCGATCTTGACGGCATGGAAGTCTCCCGAAATGCCGACGATCATCGAGGCGACAAAGGCCCAGACAGCGGCAAACCTGAAGGAGCGCTTGAAAAAATCGACTTCATTCTTTTTGAGCAGATGCCAGGCCGAGACCCCCATAATGACAAATGCAGCGAGCGCATAACCGGAGAGAAGGGTGTGGGGAAATTTTATCAGGCCGTACGGATTAAAGAAGACCGCCAGAGGGTCTGTCATCTCGGCTCGTCCGTTACGAATTGTGAAACCCATCGGATTCTGCATCCAGGCATTGGCCTGAAGAATGAAGAGCGCCGACAGGTTGGTGCCGATAGCGGCAAGCCAGATGGTCGTCGCATGCACCTTTTTCGAGACCTTCTGCCAGCCGAAGATCCAGACGCCGATAAATACCGACTCGAGGAAGAAGGTTACAGTCGCTTCAATAGCCAGCGGTGCTCCGAAAATATCGCCAACGTAGCGGGAGTACTCCGACCAGTTCAGCCCGAACTGAAACTCCATCGTGATGCCGGTGACGACTCCGAGCGCAAAGTTGATGAGGAAGAGCTTGCCCCAGAACTTGGTCATCCGCAGCCAGGTCTCATCGCCGGTAGTCACATATTTTGTCTCCATCCAGGCTGTCATGATCGACAAGCCGAGTGTCAACGGGACAAATATCCAGTGAAACATGCAGGTCGCCGCAAACTGTAACTGGCTCAAAAACAAAACGTCCATTACTTAACCTCCCCATGACTTGTGTTAATTGTCCCTAACAGGACTTATTTTATCTCATATGCGGGTAAAAAAAAGGGGGGTAACCCTATTTTTTTTCTTTGGCAAGATCCTCAAGAGTAACGGAGTCGAGAATTGAGCCAACTTCTCCCTGGATTTTTCTCCAGACCGGATGAACCATGCATTCGGCTTCACGAGAGCACTGTCCTTCACCGGTGAGGCAGCGGTTGGGCATGATCGGCCCTTCTACGGCTTCGACAACCTGGCGCAATGTAATTTTCGATGCAGGTCTGCCGAGGATAAAGCCCCCACCCGTGCCCCTGAAAGAGTTTACCAGGCCGAGTTTTGCAAAGTTCTGGAAAATTTTTGCGAGGAAGGTCTGGGATACTCCGGTAGCCTCTGCGACGTCGCTTACCAGTATGACCTTGCCGACAGGCTGTTTTGCCAGAAAGACTATACCCCTGATTGCATATTCACCCTTGCGGGTCAGCTCCATCACGCTTAATCCTTTAAGGACCTTTTTTATCCTTTTTACCGCGGAGGAAAAAAAGTGTCAACAAAAAATTTTTCATGGTGCAGAAAAAATTTGGATGAAACACCTTATCCTCTTCCTCAAACTGGATAAATTCAAAAATAATCAGGTTGTCAATTTCCCGAAGGAAATTGATTTGGGAATCGACTCGACGGGGAGAATGTTGAAGGTATAATCTACTACATAGAACAGATCGAAGACCTCAAAACTTCCTCGACCAGGCGGAGTTGGTATCCCATGGGTAATCACGAGAAAAGCACATTTACTACCGCTCTTCCTGTATTGATCAGCCTCCTCTTCTGCACCATCCTGGCCGGATCGCTGGGCGGCAAGGCATTTGCCGGGGATGCTCCAGACGCCGCGCAAGTGACGCGGGAGAGTCCGGCCACGGAGCCTGAATACCACACCCCTCTGGCTGGAGAGCCTACCATACAGGAGGCGTTCGGCCGGACCGTAAATATCGAGAGGCGCAACCGGGACAACGCCACAGCCCTGGTGCTGGCAGCCACCGCCTTCACCCCGCCGCTGGCGGAAGACAGGCTCCTCCCCTTCGGCGCCATCTACTTGAAACACCGCTGGGACGAGACCCGCTTCCGGGGCATTTTCAGTATTCTTGTCAATGAGGTGGACCTCTCCGAGACCTACGGCAAATGGCAACTACTGGGGCACCTGGACAACAACACCGTTCCGTTTGCCCAGACGGAGATCGCCGGTGGGCAGACGGTGCTGCGGACATCCATAGTCTTTGGCACTGTGAACGGCCGGGTGGGAGCCGGGCTGCGGATACCGGTTGCTCCCTTCCAGGCGGATAACGACCTGAGGGCCCAGCTTTCCTACCAGTTGGGATACCTCTACTCAGGCAGGACAGCGGATTCCGGACCGAATGTGGTCCTCCCACCCGATACTCTGGTGCATGGGCCGCTCCTCAGAATTCGTTACGATGCCCTGCGCAGAAACCTGATGGAACTTCCCCACCAGGGAGTGGCCGCAGGTATGGACGCAGAGTTTGCACGGCGCGATTCCTGGTCCGACGCAAACTACGGCGGCGCCGCCTTCACCCGTGACGAGACGCGGGATTACTTCAAACTCTCCGGCTACCTCAATGCCGTTACCGGAACCCCAGGCCTCTCCGAGAAAAACCGTCTTCTCTTCAATTTCTACGGAGGCTTTGCCCCTTACGGCACCCTCGACCGCTTCTCCTCCTTCCGCATCGGCGGCGGGCCGCTCCCCTCCGAGACCGACGACCTTTACCGGCAGGTCTACCCCGGCGCCATGTTCAACCAGTTTCCCGTCTCCGAGTACCTGGTAGGTTCCGCCGAGTACCGGCGCGAACTCCTCTTTTTTCTCTATCTCCACCTGCGCGCCACCTATGGCTGGGTCAACCGGCAAATCTTCACCACCCGGCGCCTGAAACTCCTGGAGAACAGCGGCGAGGCATACACCGCTGCCATTGACAGCGGCTTTCTCTGGAATTCGCAACTCTCACTGGAATACTCCTACGACACCAGCATCCTGCGCAACGGGCAGGCAGGAAGCACGATTACCGTCATCTGGTCCAAGGGGTTCTGACCACGCGCAAGCAGGTTGCTGAAAAACGGCCACCTCGCCGCCGTCCTCGAAATCCTCCTTGTGCGGCGTAGCGCTGCTACGCCTCCGCGGGGCTTTCTGCGGGTGCGACGATCTGACCATTTTTGAGCAACCTGGTTTTTTCGGACACCAAAAAAACGAAAAGCCCTGGGACCGAAGTCCCGGGGCTTTTTTGTCGCTACCGACAAGTCCTATTTCGTCATGGTGATTGCCGCGTTCCTGTTGCCGCTGGTCAGATCCACCAGGAACAGGCTCCCTGAGGCAAATTCGCCCGCCCCCCAGCCGAATACGCTTACCCCGTAGTAGGCTCCCGCGAGGGGGTTCGCCGCAGTGCCGCCGGGGATGTCCGGAATGGTGAACGAGCCGCCGCCGTCCGCCATGAGCGAATCAATATCATGGCAGTCGATGATCAGGCCGCCGTACGTTATGAAAAAGTACCCCTTGTTCAGTTTTCCGGTTAAGGGCGCCGGCTGCGATACGGAGACGTCGATCCTGTTGGCGCTCGGGAGCACCTTCAGGGGGGTCGGGGTGAAGGTCACCGTCGTACCGGCCGCACCGCCCACGTTAACGCCGGCAGAGCGGCCGTACATGGGCGCTTCCGTAACGGCGGAGAAGCTTCCGGGGGTGGTGGTGGCGTCACTGGCCGGACTGCCCATGCTGCCGGTGGAGAAGTCATACACCTGTACCGCCTCGACGGAGAGCTGTATCGCGCTGGGGAACTTGCCGGTGTAGGGGTTCAGGTGGTAGGTGCGGACCGCAAAGGGGACCGGGTCCGTCGTCAGGGTCTGGTAGAAGCTCACCCAGGCGCCGGAGGGATGGAACTGGTCTAGCAGCTGGGCTTCGAACTCGCTTCCCGGGTTCATGGCGATAGTGCCGAGGTTCGCCGCGCCCGCGCCCGGGCTGGTCCCCTTGTGCACAGTCACGTTCTTCGCGATAACGGTCCGGGTGTTCCGGCCGTGCAGGAGAATGTCGTAGACGGCGGTGCCGCCGTCTCCTGAGACCGGCAAAGGATAGATGTTGAAGTCGCCGGTGTCCTCGTCCACCACGGTTGTCCGGCGGACAACACGGCATTCCTTGCCGGAAACCACCTGTTGGGCCGTGACGACAATGTAGGCGTTCTTGAGATCGGCAGAAGCGATCTTCCCCATGATGGCCCCGACGGCGTCCATGTCGAAGTAGCTGAGCCGCGGTTTCAGGATGCACTCGAGCTGGCCGTCCGGGTAGACATCGATCATATCGTCCATCAGGTTGAAATCCAGAGCCAGCCTGGCGTGCTTCCCTGCTGTCACCACCAGGGGCGTTTCGGGAACGATCTTGATCCCGTCGCCGGAGTTCGGAATGCGGATGGGTGCAATAGACCCGTCTTCCATGGTCGCCTGGTTGTTGTACTTGAGCCCCATGGCCACGGCGGACGGGGCAGGGGTTGCATCCTCCGTAGAGGCCAGGTAGAGCCTGATCTGTCGGTACGTGTCAGCCGGCAGTGTGCTCCCGCTGAAGAGCGCCTGGTTGCCGGCGGTGGTGTCAGCGTACAACCTGCCGTTGGCAAGCTGGGCCAGGTCAACGGTGACCGGGTGTGCGGAAATGTCCACCGTCTGCCAGCCGTAGCTGTCGGTGTCGGCGTCGGCGCTTGGATGGAACTCGATCTTGTTTATGGTAACGTAAACGTGCGCGTATTCCAGGCTCGCCGTATCGGTCACGTCCACGTCCACGGTGCCGTGCAGCGGGGTCTTGCCATCCCCCATGCAGCCGGCCATGAGCACCATCAGCAAAAACATGATCGCTGCCGCGAACGGATGATTTCCTGTATTTTTCATTGTCGTTTCCGTGTTGTCAGGGTGAGGAATTATCGATCGCCACCAATATAAAGCAGCATACATCATGCCAGATGCGTTATTGTGGCTGGATGCGGCCGGATTGCCAGGCAACGGATGTATACGCTTGATACAAAGTTGTAAACATTTTTTCGTCACGCTCCTGCCACATCGCGCAACCCCGTGATAATTGGCGATGTTCAGGGAAATAAGATTTAGCGCAATGTAAAAAAGTTGCAGCGTTTCCCCAAATTTTGACAGGGTTCTTTCGGGAGAATACAGGGTTCTTTCGGGAGAATACAGGGAGAATACAGGGAGAATACAGGGAGAATACAGGGAGAATACAGGGACAGTTTACTTATTTCTGGCCGACAGAAACCCGGAATACTCCCGTCCGTTGATGTCGAATGCGACTGCTTTTCCTGCGAGAAGGACCTCAACCTGTTCACGCGTCAGCTTGAATTCAAATGCACCGAAGTTCTCGCCGAATTTGGCAATACATGGCTCTATTCAGATTCGTCCCGTATGCAACGCAGTAACGCTAATTACTTCCTCTTCTCACCATGTAAGTGCAAAATCCCCACTATCTAAAAACGTTTGGATGGTGTGCATAGCATTCTTGGAAAGGGTCAGGAACTGTAACCCCATTCCTGGAGGGAGAGAACTTTTCTTTATATTATCCGGATCGTTTACCCATGCCACCCTGGCATGAGTACAAATAGGTACAGCTGAATTAGGAAGATCGAGTTTGACGGTTAGCTCTGTATCTTCTGGCAGGATCACGTTTGACCCAATGAATACTCCACCAGTGCTAATATTTATTGAATGTTCGCTTAACAGCTCTTCATAACAGATAGTGATTCTTGCTAGATAACGGGGATCAGACCGTTTTTCAAGAGACTCTTGATCAGGTAACATAGAAAAATACCCTCATGTTAAACATTGCTGCATCTTAAAATGTAGTTCAACTGAAACGCCAATAAAGAAAGCCCTCGAAAGGGACAGGCTGCTTTTCCGCAGGCTCTTAAAGTAGCCTGTCCCCTTTCTCCCTCCTAGATTTGCATAACGTCGTGGGCGCTGACCTGACAGCCTTATCGGTCAGGTCTAGCGACCTGGTTGGAGCTTGACCTTAACCATTTTCCAAATCTGAAGTAATAAACCCGGTTTCCCCACAGTCCAGCAAAGATACGCACTGATAAGACGCCTGCTATCGCAACATAGAGGCCAAAACCTTGTGGCTTTATTACCTGGATTGCAACAATTTCTGCAATAAGTGCCAAAATGCTAGCTCCCCAAATCTCATGCCACAGGAACCATACTTCTGGAATGATAAAGGCTCCCCAGGACCAGTTAGGACCTCTTTCCAATGGGATGAATACCGGTTTTGGTGAGCTGGAATTTTCAAGCGGATACAGGAGAAAGCGCCAAAAAGCATCTTTAGCAATTTTTTTAGGGGATTCAGTTTCACTCAGATAATGCCTGATACTAATTACAAGATAGACAATGCTCCAGGCGATAATAAGAGCGCCAAAGATTTCGCGATAAGGTGATTTAACAAATTCAATTCTTGTTCGATACTTCCAACTCCATGCCGATTCATAAAGTATCAATGTACGACCTAAGGCGATCATAACAATCGAAAAAGCTAAATCCCAAAGCAACTGCATATTTTTTGATGATTTCAATTATTGCCTCTTATGCTTCCAACGGGCCAGCGCTTGACCTGACGGGCGGCCTTATCACCCGGACATGGTCTGAGCGCATGGTTGGACGCTTATCTTGCTTTCAATGCAGTTATTTCCCACTCTGACTTTGTTCCTTATTTCTTCATCCTCAGCTTCCAGGATAAATATTTACTCCAATGTATCCAGACACGATACCAATCATCATAGCAATAGGCACATTGCACTTTTTAAGAAGAAGGCAGGCCAACCCAAGAGTTGGCAAGGCAATTACGCAAGATATGAATATTGTAAAAGGATCTGCTATCGCGGAAATGACTGCCTCAGAAAAGGTTGATGGCGGCATGTACTGATAAAATATTGAAGGAATAGCTATAAGGCATACTTTGTGTGTAACGATAGCTGTCACTGCTCCAACTAGCATGAGGCGGTATAACTTAGGCTTCTTCTCTGTGGCATTTGATTTCATTCTATTCCTTCGTCCAACGGCTATGAGCGTGACCGGCTGCGGCGGGCTTTTTCGCCGCGTCCGCGTCCACGCGAGAGTTGGGCTCTCATCTCTGCCGTCATGCTTCTGCCCGTCTGGTTGGCGATTGTTACTCATTCCACATTTTGATTCCGAATTGAATGTCAGGGCTCGTCTTTTTTTCGAATAGACTTATCAACTCGAGGAAGGCATCTGATTCTCCTGAAAATATGTTGACCTTTGGCTTTTTGTCAGCTCGTTCCAAGGCCCGCCCGTTGATATTGATCACCTTCCCGTCGGCTAGTTTAACTCTTCCCTTTGGCGTCCCCCCTGGGAACACCAAGGCGCTCAGAACAAAAGACCCTCGTGTTACGTCTATGTCTTTGATGTCGTTCCAAGTGTAAAACTTTTCCTTAAAGGTAAAGCCGTCTTCCGTTACGTCGAGTACCTTGACGAAGAAAAAACTAAGTTGTCTGTGTCCGTAGATCATCTTTTTCCTCGCTCAACGCCAAAAGCCTGACCGGCCGGTTTTGGGCCGGTCTTGGCGCTGGTTGTCAGCTTCGGATTTTTTACGAATATAGTTTGGAAAAGCGTGGATTGGATAGACCACTTTTAACATACCCATTGGATTAAACTATTTTTTCCATTCGTGTTGAGCCTTTGGCCCGCCAGCTTCTTCCTGCAAGGCGTTTGCTGCTTGGAACAAGACGTGTAACGGATTATTTCGGCAATACATATCGAGGAAGGCTCCCATTGCTTTCGGGTCCGTATATCCAGTCTGTTTGTTTCGTGTACCCCAGTTCCGACCAGTGAGATAACCATAAATCCATTGCTTACGCTCAAGACGACCACTATCGGTTTTTAAATCTAGCCATTCTCCACATGATTCTAAGCCCGCACCAAACACTAAAATTCTTTCCTCAGCATTAACTCCAGTACTCAACAATAGTAAAATACATGTCAAGATAATCGTCTTCATATATCTACCCTCCTGAAATCTACTGTTTTCTTTCAACCCGCTGTTCGTTCATGTTCTTTCTCTATTTCTGCCTTCACAGCAGTAAGCCGAGATAAAAGAGCTTCTATTTCCTCCAAGAAAGATGTCGGGCTAAATGCTTGGATACCTTCCCAAGGGCTGCCAGAGCGATCAATGTGATATCGTGCCATCTGGTCAGTCCAATTCTTATCGTGTTGTTCCTCTTTTATTAGCTCCTTGATCTCATCTTCTGAGAACCCCAGAAATTGAGTGATGAAAGGTAACTCCAGGCTATGCTTATCACTTGGGTATGCAGCATTGAAGTCAGCCAGTAACCCTCGGATGTAATGATGGTTCGGGACTTTTTTCCCGCTTCTTGAGATTGCATATTTTAGAAAAAGTTCGATGCCGTGATGAAGCAAAGACATGACAACGGATGCATGGCTAAATGACGCCGAAAAGGTGCCGTCAATCATGTCATTGCAAAGCCGTCGCGCCCCGTCCAGGTTAGCAACGCAAAGGGAGTGATGGAGATCGGCTTCATTGAGTCCGGCAAGTTCTGAATTTGTGATCATTCTTTTCTCTGGCGACAACGGGCCGGGAAATGACCCGCCCGCCCGGCTTCTTTGGGCGGTCGGCGTCCATTTTCCTGGTTGGGCTTTACGGTTTAGGAACGTCCTTAACATACGCCATTATGATATTGTCCATTATCTTGGGATACGAGGTGTTAAACGAATTCTTGTCAATTTTAAACATGTTGTGGTCACAACGATCAAATAAGGCTTTAATTCGGGCACAATATTTTTTGAAGTCTGATAACTGGGCTGCCATTCCAGAAGGCAGATTAACCAACTTGTAATTGCCTGCACCAGTGAAGAAATTCTTGTTGTCCTGAGTAAAGAATCGAACTGTATACTGCCTGTCAATAGGGGGAATTAAGTTTGGCAGAAGGTGCGCAAGTGTCTTTGAATGTGCGACAATTGTTGCATCAGAGATGGAAATGTTTAAGGCACTATAAATGTCATCAATGCCATTTAAGCATTCGATGTATTCTTGCTGTGTACAAGAATCAATGTTGAAAGAAATATATTCGTCAAGTCTCTTCTTACAGCTAAGAATTGATTGTTTGAAATAATTGTACTCAACCAATTTTGCTTTCGTGTTTTCCGGGTCTCCCATCCTATGCATGCCCCAGGATGTCAATGTTGCATAAATCATTTCAATATGTCGATCAGATAGAAATGATGTTTCTTGTTCTTTTATTGTTTGAACATGAAAATATATTGATGGCCCTCCAAACTCTTTTAACACTGACAAAGAGCGGTCATAGTAATAGTTAATGTTTGATAAGAGGTCGTTTTCATTTGTCATAAAATTTGGGTTTTTGTCCGGAATATTTAACTTTATTTTTGAGGTTGTAAATGTCACCGGATGAGATTCAGAAGCAAAGTCTGAATTAACTAGAGAAAATTTCTTCGGCCTTTGGGAGTTGTCGCAGAAAAAGGATTTGTTGTTGCGTACTCGGCTGTATATTTGCGCCAATAATGCATGGTCTAAATCTTTGTAATGCTGTTTCTCCACATTTCGTATGTGTGATGGCGTTCCGTAATGCTGAGGAAAATTCTTTTTGATCGAATCACGAATTTCTTGCGGACTCATTGGATCCGAAGCGGAGGCAAGAATATTTTTGACCGTATCATTAAAAGTCATAATTGCCTTTCAGTATTCTGCGACCAACGGGGTGAGTGTTGACCTGTTGGTTTTTAAACAGGTCTAACACGTTGGTTATACCTGCCTTTTATGTTTTTCGGCTTGTATTTCCTCACTCCTTGGCCTCCCTTCGGGGAGAGAAGGAGAGAAACTGAATGTTTGGAATTATATACTTTCTCAGGTTCGCGGACGGTGAACAAACGTGTGACTATAATTTCCTTGCAGACGCCATCACGGCGCAATTCTACGCCACTCCGGTTGAACTGCGTCAGCCGGTTGTTATTGCAAGAGAATCCGATGCTGGCTTAGCCGTCGCTCATATCCTCGAACAACGCGGCAAAGTGCCAGTGAACCTTGTTTTTGTTAAGACGCTATTTCAGTCTCAATCCTGATTTGCTGATGCTTCAGGAATAAATTGTTGTGGAGAAACATGTGAGTGACTTTTGTTACTTTGAGCATTTGTCCGGCTTTATAATTTTCCTCGAATCCGTGGGGATCAATCAAATCTCCGACTCTCGGAAGGATGAATGGAATGTCCGAGGTGATAACGTGGGCGTCTCTGTTGCCGGGTGTGTAAATTCTCAAGTCAAACTTTTCGGTGTCACTCATGCTTGTTTCTCCTTTTGGTTTTAGTAGGTCATGGGATGGCCTGTTAGTTTACCGGAAATGGAACGGAGATTTTGTTCGATACATGCTGCCGCGCATCTTCAACGTACAGCTCTCCGACATAGTTACCACGTACTGTGGTGTCCACCATCGCGTAGGCAAAAACGCGACCGTTTATCGTAGTGACTGACCACCGAAAGTTGTCGAGCAGTTGTCCGGAAGAGTTGAAGACGTTGATATTGCCTGT
>JBGQLM010000074.1:0-22154 GCA_041500085.1 Geobacteraceae bacterium | reverse complement strand
GGTGGCCTTGGAGACGTCAAGCTGCACGGTTCTGCTGGCGGTCAGATAGTTAACTCTATCATCCGGGGTAAATGCTGCAGACAGGGTCTGGCCGTTGCCGGCATTCAACATAGCGCCTGCTGCCGGGGTATAGACGATGACGCCCGGAACCGGAGATGTTGCATTCAGCTGGGCGGCTGAAAGAGCCGTGCCGTAGGTTATTGGCGCGGGGTTGGACCAGGTGACGGTTGGCTGGGCCTTGGTGATGGTCAGGATTCCGTTGGCGAAGCTGAAGGTGTAGTTGTTGGACGACAGATTGCCGATGGCCGAGGTAATGGGATAGGTTCCCACCGGGCTGCTGATGATGGCGGCGGTGCTCAGTGTGGGGGCACCGGCAAGGATGCTTTCCGTCTCCCCGTAGGCAAAGCCGCTGTAGGCAACGCTGAAGGCCGGGTCGGCGGTATTGTAGGCACGGCTGGCGTCTTTGGCTGTTATGGTCAAGGGCGCCTTGTCAATAGCGAGGAGCTGCTGGGCGGTGGCCGAGGCATAGTTGCTGTTGCCGGCCTGGCTGGCGGTGATGGTTGTGGTTCCGGCGCCCTTGATGGTGACGGTGGCGCCGTTGACCATGGCCACGGCCGGGTTGGAACTGGTGAAGGTGACCGGATTGCCCGAGGCGCCACCGGTTACGCTGAGGTCGAAGGCGTCGTCGCCATAGGTTCTGGCAGCCAGCGGATCGAAGGTGATGGACTGGCTGGCGACATCGACGGCCAGGGTGCCGTTGGCGGCCGTGAAGCTGTAGTTGGCGGCAGAGAGACCATCAATGACCGGGACGATGGTGTAGCTCCCGGTGGGGCTGGCCTGGGTGGCACTGGTGGTGAAGGTCGGGGCGCCGGTGATGACGACGGTGCTGTCATCATTGTTGACCAAGCCGATGTAGGCGGCGGTGAAGGTCGGGTTGGGGGTGTTGTAGGGACGCTGCTTGTTGGCGGCGGTTACGGTGATCCGGGCCTTGTTGACCGTCAGGGTCTGCTGGGCGGCAGCCGAGGCGTATTGTCCGGCGGTGCCGGCCTGATTGGCAGTGATGGTGGTGGTGCCGAAACCTTTGATGGTGACAGTGGCCCCGCTTACCGTGGCAACATTGGTGTCGCTGCTTGTGTAGGTGACCGGGTTGCTGGAGGCGCCGCCGCTGGCGGGGAGATCGAAGGTACCTTCGCCGTAGGTCTTGGCGGCCAGCGGATTGAAGGTGATGGTCTGGCTGGCCAGTCCGATGGCCAGGGTGCCGGGAGCCGGGCTAAAGCTGTAGTTAGCGGCGGACAGTCCCGAGACATCCGGGGTGATGGTGTAGCTCCCCTCGGGACTGGCTACGGTGGCGGTCGTGGTGAAGGTGGGAGTGCCGGTGATTACGGAGTCACCCTCGCCATTGAGATAACCGCTGTAACTGGCAGTGAAGACCGGATCGGCAGCGCCGTAGCTTCTGCTCTTGTTGACGGCGGTTACCTGTAGCTGGGCCTTATTGATAGTCAGAGCCTGCTGAACGCTGAACGGGAGGTGATTGTCGTCGCCGGCCTGGCTGGCGGTGATGGTGGCGGTGCCGGCGCCTGCGATATGCACAAGGGTGCCGCCGGTGATTGTGGCCACGGCAAGGGTATCGCTGTAGTAGGTGATCGGCAGGCCGCTGTCGATGGTCGCCCCCGGTCCGAAGTCAGCGTCGCCGTAGGTCTTGGCTGCGTTGGCGTCAAAAGTGATCAACTGGGACGCCTTGGCGATGGTCAAGGTACCGTTGGCGGTGCCCTGGTAGCTGTCGGCGATTACAGTGGCGACAACGGCGTAACTGCCTGCGTTGGTGGGAAGCGTGGTCAAGCCTTCATAGGTAATAACGACTATCAGTCCCTGGGGTGTGGTGGTGGCTGTGGCGCTTTTCGCGGTGCCGTCGTAGGTCTGGCTGAGGCTGGACAGAGCAACGGTGGCAGGCGTCTTGATCACATCGAAACTGCCGCCGCTCGTAGGGATGGCTGTTACAGTATTGCCGGCGAGGTCGGTTCCGGTGGACAGGCTGACGTTGGCCGTCCCGTTGCCACTGCCCACTGTGTGGCTATAGGTGTAACGGGTGGCAGAGATTTTGGTCATGTTGGCGGCGGGAAGAGCGTTACCACCTGTTATTGCGCTGATGGCGATCTTTATCACCGGGTTGTCCGCCAGCGGCTCGCTGAAGTCGGCGGTGATGGTAACCGTGTCGCCCAGCTTGTACGGTCCGGCTTGACTGTAGGAAATCGCGGCGGTGGGCGGAGTAGTGTCGGCCTGAACGGTGATCGTGGTGGAAACGGTTGCGGTTGCCCCGAAGGTATCGGTGACCCGCAGCGCTATCGGGTAGACGCCCGGGGACGAAAGCCCGAAAGTCTGGAGCTGGGCCCAACTGAGGGCCGGGTTCACGCCCGAAACGTCATAGGTGCCGTCGTTGTTCAGGTCCCACTGGAAGGTTACGATGCTGTCGCCGCAGGGAGCGTCGGGGTCGGAGCTGGCGCCGGCATTCAGCTGAATTCCGTTGTAGACAATGAAGCTGTAAGGGCCGCCGGAATTGGCAACCGGCGCGCGGTTACCCTGGTTGACGGTTACCGTACGAGTTGCAGTGGCCGTCCGGGCCGGGGCGGAATTGTCGGTAATCGTCAGGGTGGCGGTGTAGACCCCGAAACTCGAATAGCCATGTGTTTTCGTAACTCCGCTGCCGCTCGCGGTCCCGTCGCCAAAGTCCCAGGCATACGAAACGATCGACTTGGTCGGGTTCTGGTGACTGGAAGCGGAGGCGTCGAAGATGAGTGACTGGCCGCAGGCAGAAGGATTCGGGTTTACTGTGAAGGACGCAATGGGGCTGATCCCGTACACGCTTATGGTGGTTGCGGCAGTTGACGTTGCCCCAAAGGTATCGGTGACCCGGAGCTTGATCGTGTAAGTACCGGGCGATGAGATCCCGAAAGATTGCAGCTGCGCCCAGGTAAGCGCTGGGGTTGCTCCGGTTGCATCGCCGAACGCTCCGTCATTATTGACATCCCAAGAGTAGCTGACGATGCTGTCGCCCGAAGCCGCGTCGGGGTCGGAACTGGCACTTGCGCTGAGGGAGACGCCCTGTCCGGCCTCGATGGCATAAGGACCGCCGGTATGGGCCAAGGGAGGGTTGTTGACAACAAACATGCCGCCGCTGGTGGGAATGGAGGTTATCGCATTACCATTCAAGTCTTTGACGTTGAAAAACATGACTGTGTAGTTTCCGCCCGCTCCTGCAGTAAACGTATAGGTGTAATGGCTGTAATCCACCTTGGTCATGTCGAAACTATTACCGTTGATGGTTATCTGGGGGACTGGTGCGTCAGCTACCAGGTCGTTGAAAGTGGCTGTGACGGTTACCAAGGTGCCGGATTGGTAAGGTCCGGTTGGGGAGTAAGCAAGAGAGGCTGAGGTGGGAACTGGTTTGATCACCTTGCGGATGCGTTGGTTGCTTACATCCGCGATGTAGAGGTTGCCGCCGCTGTCAACGGCCACACCGTAAGGAGTATATAGGCTGGCCGAAGTGGCCGGACCGTTGTCACCGGAAAAACCATAAGTGACGGTTCCGGCCACGGTGGTAATGGTGCCACCGGCCGATACTTTGCGAATACGGTTATTAGTTGCGTCCGCGATGTAAAGGTTGCCGCTGCTGTCAACGGCCACACCGTAAGGATTATAGAGGCTGGCCGAGGTGGCCGGACCGTTGTCGCCGGAAAAACCGGCAGTGCCGTTTCCGGCCACGGTGGTGATGGTGCCCCCGGCCGATACCATACGGATGCGTTGGTTGCTTCGATCCGCAATGTAGAGGTTACCGCTGCTGTCAACGGCCACACCGTAAGGAATACAGAGGCTGGCCGAGGTAGCCGGACCGCCGTCGCCGGCAAAAGTGCAAGTGCCGTTACCGGCTACGGTGGAAATGGTGCCCCCGGCCGATACTTTGCGGATGCGGTTATTACTTGTATCCGCGAAGTAGAGGTTGCCGCCGCTGTCAACGGCCACAGCGGTAGGACCATTGAGGCTGGCCGAGATGGCCGGACCACTGTCACCGGAAAAACCGGCAGTGCTATTTCCGGCCACAGTGGTGATAGTGCCCCCGGCCGATACCTTGCGGATGCGCTGGTTGTGTTGATCCGCCATGTAGAGGTTGCCGCTGCTGTCAACGGCCACAGCGGTAGGAACATTGAGGCTGGCCGAGATGGCCGGACCGCCGTCGCCGGAAAAAGCGAAAGTTCCGTTTCCTGCCACTGTGGTGATAGTGCCTCCGGCCGACACCTTGCGGATGCGATTGTTGGATTGATCCGCAATGTAGAGGTTGCCGCCGTTGTCAAGGGCCACACCGAAAGGGTTGTAGAGGCTGGCCGAGGTGGCCGGACCGTTGTCGCCGGAAGAACCGGAAAAGCCGTTTCCAGCGACAGTGGTGATGGTGCCCCCGGCCGATACCTTGCGGATGCGTGAGTTGTTTAGATCCGCAATGTAGAGGTTGCCGCTGCTGTCAACACCAACACCATAAGGGGAATGGAGGCTGGCCGAGGTGGCCGGACCGTTGTCACCGGAAAATCCGCCAGCGCCGTTTCCGGCCACTGTGGTGATGGTGCCCCCTACCGATACCTTTCGGATGCGCTGATTAGTGTAATCTGCAATGTAAAGGTTGCCGCTGCTGTCAACGGCCACACCGAAAGGATTAGAGAAGCTGGCCGAGGTGGCAGGACCGTTGTCGCCGCCAAATCCCTGAGTGCCGCTTCCGGCCACGGTGGTGATAGTGCCCCCGGCCGCTACCTTGCGGATGCGCTGGTTGCTTGAATCCGCGATGTAGAGGTTGCCGCTGCTGTCAACGGCCACACCGTAAGGATTAGAGAGGCTGGCCGAGGTGGCCGGACCGTTGTCGCCGGAAAAACCGGCAGTTCCGTTTCCGGCCACGGTGGTGATAGTGCCCCCGGCCGCTACCTTGCGAATGCGCTGGTTGGCTCGATCCGCGATGTAGAGGTTGCCGCTGCCGTCAACGGCCACACCGGTAGGATTATAGAGGTTAGCCGAGGTGGCCGGACCGTTGTCGCCGGAAAAACCGGCAGTTCCAGTTCCAGCCACGGTGGTGATGGTGCCACCGGCCGCTACCTTGCGGATGCGGTTATTGCTTGTATCCGCGATGTAGAGGTTGCCGCTGCTGTCAACGGCCACACCGTTAGGATTATAGAGGTTGGCCGAGGTGGCCGGACCGCCGTCGCCGACGCCACCGCCGGCATAGGTGATTATGTCACCCGGAGCAAGGGCAGTAGCCATAAAAGTGGTAGTTCCGGTCGATTGCGCGTTAAGGGTGTCTGTAACCCTGAGCTTTATGGAGTAGGTGCCGGACAATGTAATGCCCAGACTCGTTAGCTGCGCCCAAGACAAAGTTAGTGTGGAACTTGAGCCGGTAAAGTCGTATGTGCCGTCATTGTTGATGTCCCACTCGTAGTTCACGATGCTGTCGCCGCAGACTGCATCGGGATCTGAACTGGCACCGGCATTAAGCGTCAAGCTCTGGCCAATTACGAGTGTATATGGTCCCCCGGGGTTTGCCACAGGCGGACTATTGCTCGTTCGAAGGGCGCACGTCGGAAAACTGTCACATGCATCACCAACGCCGTCACCATCACTATCTGCCTGGCTAGGATTGGCGACAGAGGGGCAGTTGTCAACTATATCAGGGACTCCATCACCGTCTGTGTCTGCAAGTATGTAGCGCACGATTACAACACCGGAACCGCCAGAGCCTGAAAACGTCTGAGAGCCTCCGCTGCCGCCATAGCCGGTGTTCGCTGGACCATTGCCCGCGGACTGGTACAAGTTGGCCGCGCCACCGTCGCCACCGCGGCTGTAGAAGATGGCCGTGCCTGAGATCGAACTCCCAAACCACGATCCACCGTAACTCGATGCTCCACCACCCATCTGGCCGGAGCCGCCAGCGCCGCCACCAGCACCGCCCCACCCCGAGGGGTTGCTGCTGCCCAAGCCTCCCGCGTTCCCTTGGCCGGCAGTTCCTGGCCCGCTGGAAGTATAGAAATAGGCACCACCACCGCCGCTACCGCCGGACTTGCCGCTGTATCCGCACGAAGACCCGCCGCCACCGCCACCTATGGCGGTGATTGTGGCGAAAGACGAGTTTCCACCATTGTTACCGGGGGCACATACGCCACTCGAAACTGCCGCGCCGCCCGTACCGACCGAAACCACGATCGGGCCGGCCGAGGCCACATTATATGACCCCGTGACTAGGCCACCACCGCCGTTCGCGTCCGTTGTATTCGAGTTACCCCCCGACCCGCCGCCAGCGACGACCAAAACCTCGAGCGACCCTGGTCCAGACGCCGTGAACGTGCCAGATGAAGTGAAGGTGTGGATTTTGTAGGCTCCAGACGTGGTGATCGTCCCACCGGTCGAGCCCGAGAGCGATGGAAAGGCCGAGGTTGCAAAGCCGAGAACCAAAAACAGATTGAAAAGTAACGCAGATATTGTGCGACTATGCATAATTTCCCCCGACCTACGAATATTCTCATCGACTAAAAAAAGCGCCCAATTCGATACCGAATATGGGCGCTCATAGCCACAATTAAATATGGCAGGAAAGCAACAAATTACCCTCTTCGGCGGGCCAGCCATCCGCGAATACGGACCTGTGCCTCTGCGTCCCCGGATTGCTCCGGGTTTGCTCTTATCGGAAAAGCAAAAATGATTTTAATTGACTATGCTGGTTCCGGTAACTCCGCAAATACAAAAAAGGCCCAATCTCAATCCTTGCCTCACCGATTGAACTGGGCCGCCTCGCTGCTCCTTGAAGTCACATTATATAATCATGTTTTATTAGTTCGAAAAATTGTATACGCCTCCTGCAACCACTGTCTACTTAATTTGCTTTAACATTCAGAATTTCCGGTGACATCATACGCAACTACCTGTCCAGACGTTTCAAATGTGCACACTGTCAAACACCTTCTCACATCCCACTCTTGGCACGAAACTGAATCGTCTGGCAAAGATCAAACACAGCGGTATTAGCCGCTTAAAAAGCCGCCCCATCAGCACCATGCTGACCGGAGCGGCTTTATCACTAAATCCCGGCGAACTATGTCAGGTTGCCAGTTCTATCTGCTCTCGTCCTTTCCTTTCTTCTCTTTCTCTCTCCCCCTGAAAATAAGCCGGATCGGCGTTCCGTTGAAGCCGAAAGCTTCGCGGAACTTGTTGGAGATATACCTTTCGTAGGAAAAGTGAATCCCCTCGGGCTGATTGGTGAAGACTACGAAAGTCGGCGGCTTTATGGCCACCTGCGTGGCATAGTAGAACTTGACCCTTCTCCCGGTGGCAAGCGGGGCATGATGGGTATCTACCGCCTCCTTGAAGACATTGTTGAGATCGGCGGTCGAGACCCTCTTGGTGCACTGCTCCATCAGCAGATCGACTTCCGAGATGATCTTCCCGGTCCGCTGGCCGCTCTTGGCCGAGACGAACACGATCGGGGCGAAGGAAAGATACTTGAACTGCATCCTGATGCTCTCGGTGAATTTGCCGGTGGACGAATTGTCCTTGGCAACGGTATCCCACTTGTTGACGACGAAAAGGCAGGCGCGCCCCGCCTCGTAGGCATAGCCGGCGATCTTGGTATCCTGCTCCGTGACCCCCTCTTCGGCGTTTATGACGATCAGGACGACATCCGCCCGCTCGATGCTCCGGAGCGCATCCACAACGCTGTAGGTCTCGATCTTGAGGGAGACCTTCCCTTTCCTTCTGATCCCGGCAGTATCGATGAGCTGGTAGCGCTTCTTGTTGCAGGTGAAAAAAGTATCGACGGAGTCTCTCGTAGTTCCTGCCACGGGATTGGACACCGACCGCTCGAACCCCAGAAGGCGGTTGACCAGTGACGACTTGCCCACATTCGGGCGGCCGACGACAGCGATCCTGGTGATCTCTTCGTCCTCTGCCGTGTGGCTCCCTTTCGGGAAGGCCGCCAGGACCTCGTCCATCAGGTCGCCGACCCCCCGGTTGTGGGCAGCGGAGATCGTATGGAAGGTGCCGATGCCGAGATCGTAGAACTCCGTGGAAAGGGCCTCTACCTTGTCGCCGTCAACCTTGTTCACGGCGTAGAAAACCGGCTTTTTGACTTTCCTGAGCATCGTTGCCACTTCGCGGTCGGCAACCGTGAGCCCGGAGCGCCCGTCCATCAGGAAGATGATCACATCCGCCTCTTCCATGGCCAGCTGGGACTGGGTTCTCATCTGCTGCAGAAGCAGCTCCTGGCTCACCGGCTCGAAGCCGCCGGTATCGATGAGGGTGAAAGGGATGTCGTACTTGTCCACATTCCCGTAGTTCCGGTCGCGGGTTACACCGGGCATATCGTCGACAATCGCTTTTCTGCGCCCCAGAATGCGGTTGAAAAGTGTCGACTTGCCGACATTGGGTCTTCCTACTATAGCTACAATCGGTCTCATCAGTATCCAAACTCCTTAAGTTTTGCCGGGTTTTCACTCCAGTCTTTCGAGACCTTCACAAACAGCTCCAGGTACACTTTTTGGGCTAAAAAGCGCTCGATCTCAAAGCGTGCGGCAGTACCGATTTTCTTCAGCATCTCCCCGCGCTTGCCTATGATAATCCCTTTCTGCGAATCGCGCTCGACGATAATTGCAGCCGCTATGGCAATGAGCCCGTTTTCGCGCTCCTTGAAACTCTCCACCCGGACGGCGCAGGAGTAGGGAACCTCGTCGTGGGTAAGACGGAACACCTTCTCCCTGACCATCTCTTCCACCACGAACCGTTCCGGCAGGTCGGTGAGGATATCGTCCGGGAAATACTGGGGCCCTTCGGGAAGGAAGCGGCAGACGAGCTCGACCATCTTCTCGACCCCTTCACCTTTCTGCGCGGAGACAGGAATGATCTCCTGGAACTCGAACAGAGTGCTGTACGTCTCCATCAACTTCAGCAGACGGCTCTTCTCGACCAGGTCAACCTTGTTGATCAGCAAAAAGACCGGCGCGGTATACCCGGTGAGCAGCTCCGTCATCACCTCGGCTTCGGCAGCCGGAGCTGAGGTCGCTTCCACGAGGAAAAGAAGGGCATCAACCCCCTTGGTAGCCTCCACTGCCGTATCATTCAGCGAGCGGTTCAGGCGGGACTTCGGACGGTGAACCCCGGGCGTATCGATGAAAATGATCTGCCCGCCGGGAACGTTATGGATACCCTGTATCCGGTTGCGGGTGGTCTGCGGCTTGTCCGAGGTGATAACAATCTTCTCCCCCAGAATGGCATTGAGAAGTGTCGACTTCCCCACATTGGGTCTGCCGACAATGGCGACAAAACCTGAATGAAACGACTTTTCTGTCAAATTCTCTCCTTTTGTAAACCCTGATGTAGGGGCGACGCATGCGTCGCCCGATTGGGCGAGTCATGACTCGCTCCTACGATTGATATTTATAACTAACTATATGTCTAATACCTGAGATCGGTCAAAAGATTGCCGCTGATCGTCCGGTCGCCACTTACAACCCTTATCGAGCTGCATTCCAAACCGCTGTCAATCAGTACCGCCTTTATATGAACCCGTAAGCCCTCTTCGAGCCGCTTCACGTTTCTCCGGTTCTGCCCGATAACATCCGAGAGTCTCGAAGAAGACGCATAAATCGTCAGTTCATCGCCGGTATCGGAATCTGCCAGCAGGAGGCAGAGCAGATCGTACCATCGTTCGCTGTCGGCCAGCTGGCGGAAGGCAGGATGGTAAGGGCCGGCAAGCAGTTCCGAACCCGAGGAAAGATCATCGGTCGGCTGCAGGCCGGCACGGATCACCGGGATCCCGGCAACAGCGGCATCCTGAAGCAGCACCTTGCAGATGCCTATGGCAGCCTCCAGAGAAAGAGGGGTGTAGCTCCCTTCCGCAAAGAGTCTTGCCAGTCCGGTCCCTTTCAGTACGACTGCCGGATATATCCTCAAAAGGTCCGGTTTCAGGGCAAGCAGGGTCCGGAAAGAGTCTCTGGCACCTTCTGCTGTGTCACGCGGGAGCCCCGGCATGATCTGCGCCCCCACCCCCAGACCTGCGGCACGAAGAGCGGCCATGGCATCTACCGTGTCCTGTGCCGTATGGCCACGGCCTGAAGCTTCGAGGATCCTGGCATTCATCGACTGAACGCCGAGCTCTACCAGCGACACGCCCGCTTCGCGGAGAAATCCCGCCGAACGTGCATCAACAGCATCCGGCCGTGTAGAAAGCCTGATCGCGGAGACCGTCCCGGCCCGCAGGAGCGGCTGCAGAGGTTGCAGCAGGGAGAGCTGCTCCCTTTCGCCAAGGAGCGTGAAAGAGCCTCCATAGAAAGCGACTTCAACTGAAGCAGCGTGGGAAGAGGCCAGCCATTTCCCGACCGTGGAGACGATTTCATCAGGAGTGGGAAGCGCACCGTTTACTCCGGTGATCGCCTTCTGATCGCAGAACAGACACTGATGGGGGCATCCCTGGTGCGCGATGAAAAAGGGGACGATTACATTTTTCAAGATTTCATGACAGCAAGTGCCTCGCGAGCCGCCGCCTGCTGCGCCTCCTTCTTGCTTCGCCCCCTGCCGGATCCGGCAGGGACCCCCTCCAGAAGCACCGAGACGGTATAAAACTTTTCATGGTCAGGCCCGTCAACTCCTGTAAGCTCATATTTCGGCGCCAGGGCAGACCTTGACTGGACAAGCTCCTGAAGTTCACTTTTGTAATCCCTGGTACTCCCTGAAAGAGTTTCATCGTCAGACGCCTCGAACAGCAGCCTTACAACCTTCCGGGCCGCCCTGATTCCGCCATCGAGAAAGACCGCGGCAATCAGTGCTTCACAGGCATCGGCCAGTATCGATCGTTTCTCCCTGCCGCCGCTCTTCTCCTCACCTTTGCCCAGCAGGAGAAAAGAGCCGAGGCCAAGGCGTGCGGCTACCGCAAACAGGTTCTGTTCATCGACAAGAGCAGCCCTCATCCGGGTAAGATCGCCCTCGCGGGCATCAGGGAAGCGTACGAAAAGGAAGTTACTTACCAGAAAACCGAGTATCGAGTCCCCGAAAAATTCCAGCCGCTGGTTGTCGGCGATCCCGCCGGAGAGCTCATTGGTACTGGATCTGTGAGTCAGGGCCTCTTCCAGAAGAGAACGGTCACGGAAAGTGTGGCCAAGCCTGCCTTCGAGAATCTCAAATTTATTTTCCAAATCACTCTGCACGGGTTTCACTATACACGGTCATTGTCCATATTATCAATAGATATGAACATTTAAGGCATTTTGGCTTGATTAATTCATCCCCCTCTCATATACTTTCGAAGTTTGCTACAGGGGCTTTTTATGGGGCAGTTCATAACTTTCGAAGGGGTAGAGGGCTGCGGCAAGACGACGCAGATCCGCCTTCTTGCAGAAACTCTGAGACAAAAAGGGCGGAGTGTCACCCTTACCCGCGAACCGGGGGGATGCCCTATTGCGGACAAAATACGCCACATCCTGCTCGATGCCGAAAACAGCGCCATGACACCCCTTGCCGAACTTCTCCTTTACGCGGCGGCCAGGGCCCAGCATATCGCGGAGGTGATCGCCCCTGCCCTTGATTCCGGCCAGGTCGTCCTCTGCGACCGCTTCACGGATGCTACTATCGCCTATCAGGGTTACGGAAGAGCGCTCGATCTTCAGCAGATCACGCAGTTGAACAGCATGGTTGCGTCGGAGTACAAACCGGACCTGACGATACTTCTCGACTGCACGGCCGAGACCGGCCTGAAGCGGGCGCTCGATCGGATCGAAAAGAGCAGCGCTGAACATGCAACCGCACTTCGAGAAGAGCGCTTTGAAAAAGAGTCCATCGAATTCCATAAACGGGTTCGTGAAGGATATCTCTCCCTGGCAGCGCGGGAGAGTGACCGTTTCGCGGTCATAGACGGCGGCGGAGGAATTGCGGATACGGCTGACACGATACTCAGGGCCGTTACTGACAGGCTTCGAATCTGATGCCATTTTCAGGTATCAGCGGCCACAAGAGAAACATCTCAGTCCTGAACCGCATTCTGGGCTCGGGGCGGATTGCCCATGCCTATCTCTTCTCAGGGCCTTCAGGTGTCGGAAAAGAGCTCGTTGCCTTTAATTTCATCAAGGCGGTCTTCTGTCAAAGCGGCTCTGCCTGCGGGAAATGCCCTTCGTGCCGGAAGCTCGAATCGGGCAATCATCCCGATCTCCACAGGGTCGAACCGGACGGGCAGTTCATCAAGATAGACCAGATCAGGGCGCTGCAGAAAGAGCTCGGCTACCGTCCGTATGAAGCGCCCAGAAAGGCCTGCATCATCGACGCTGCGGAAAGGTTCAACCCGTCCTCGGGGAATGCCCTTCTCAAGACTCTCGAAGAGCCGCCGGGCAAGGCGATCATCGTGCTTCTGACCTCTTCGCCCGAAAGCGTCCTCCCGACGATACGCTCCAGATGCCAGCAGCTGCTTTTTTCCGGAGTGTCGGAAAATGAAATAACAGCTCTCCTCCTGTCACGGGGAGTGGACAGCGAAACAGCAAGAATCTCCGCCTCGCTGGCCGACGGCAGCGTCGGAAAAGCTCTTTTGCTCAGCAATGAAGGGTCAAGCCAGGACCGTATCGAAATCATCACCAAGGCCTGCGCTCTTTCGTTGCGAGAGATGGCTTCACTGTTCGCATTCGGCGAGCTGTTCGACAAAGACCGCGAAAAGGCGATTCACAGCCTGGACCTGCTGCTCGGCTTCTGGAGAGATATGCTTCATATCCGCAGCGGCTTCAATGATCCAGTGAACAGGGATATGGGCGAGACCCTTCTAAGAGAGTCCGGATACCGTTCAAGCGGTGCCATCATGGAAGGGATAGAAACAATTTTACGGACCAGGCAGGCGATCCAGCGCAATGCGAATGTACGTCTTGCCATGGATGTTCTGAGCATGAAGCTAGCAGCCTGACCGGAACCAAGCCTTATTTGCGGAGAAGTTCTAATTGGAGGAATTTTGATCAAAATCGTAAAAGTGCAGTTTCACACTGCAGAAAAGCTTTATGACTTCAACGCGGCAGGTCTCGACCTTAAACCTGGAGACCGGGTAATCGTCGAAACGGACCGCGGCAGAAGCATGGCAATAGTTGCAACTGCTCCTTCCGAGGTCCCGACTGAACGTGTCCCGGAATCCCTGAAGGGCATCGTCCGAAAAGCGACCTACTCCGATCTGGAAGCGGCTGAACGTAACAAGGCACGGGAGAAGGAGACCCATGTTTTCTGCCAGAACAAGATCGCGGAACGGAATCTTGAGATGAAGCTGGTAAAGGTCGAATACATTTATGACGGCAGCAAGGCGATTTTCTACTTTACCGCCGACGGCAGGATCGATTTTCGCGACCTGGTAAAAGACCTCGCACAGCAGTTCCATACCCGCATCGAGATGCGCCAGATCGGTGTCCGTGATGAAGCGAAGATTGTCGGAGGCCTCGGCATCTGCGGCAGAGAGCTCTGCTGCTCCTCTTTCCTCCGCGACTTTGCCCCGGTATCAGTCAAGATGGCCAAAGAGCAGAACCTTGCCCTGAACCCTACCAAGATTTCGGGTCAGTGCGGCCGGCTCCTCTGCTGCCTCGGCTACGAATTCGAAACCTACTGCGAACTCCGCAAAGGCCTGCCAAAGTGCGGTAAACATGTGAAATGCGGTGCCGGCGAAGGGGAAGTCGTCAAGGTAAACACCCTCGGCCGCAACTTCACCATCAGGACTGCCGATTCGAGAGAGCTTCAGCTCACACCTGAAGACCTCAAGGATGAAGGCACGACAACTCAGGCTCCGCCAGCAGCGGCAAAAGAGCAGCCAACCAAAAAGGAAGCCGCAGCAGCGGCACCCCCGGCACCGGCAAAAGAAGGCCAGCCCCGCAGCAGCGACAACGAGAAGCGCGGCGGCTCGGGCCGCAGACGCAATCGTAACCGCAGCGGCGGCAACCGCCCCAAACAGGATAAGCCGAAGGAGACACCATGAGCAAAAGCTTTTATGTCACCACTCCTATCTATTACGTCAATGACGTCCCGCATATCGGGCACGCTTATACGACCCTTGCCGGCGATGTGCTTGCCCGCTACAGAAGGCTTCAGGGGGACAATGTCTTCTTCCTCACCGGCACGGACGAGCATGGGCAGAAAGTCGAAAAGGCTGCCAACTCTGCCGGAGAGACACCTCTTGAACTTGCCGACCGGGTGATGAAAAGATTCCAGGCTCTATGGGAAAAGCTCAACATCAGTCATACCGACTTCATAAGGACTACACAGGAGCGCCACAAGCTGGGTGTGGCAGACATCTTCAGCCAGCTCATAACACAGGGCGATATTTATCTCGGCGAGTACGAGGACTGGTACTGCACACCGTGTGAGACCTTCTGGACCGAGACCCAGCTCAACGAAGGGAAATGCCCGGACTGCAACCGCCCGGTGGACAAGCTGAAGGAGGAGTCATACTTCTTCCGGATGAGCGCTTACCAGGAGCGGCTGCTTGCCCATATCGAGGCAAACCCCGACTTCATCCAGCCGAAAAGCAAACGGAACGAGATCGTCGCCTTCGTAAAGGAGGGGCTGCGCGACCTCTCCGTCTCCCGGACCACCTTCAACTGGGGGATCCCGGTACCGGGCAATGAAAAGCATGTCATCTACGTCTGGTTCGACGCGCTGTCGAACTACATCACCGCGCTCGGCTATCCCGACAAATCAGGAAACTTCGACACTTTCTGGCCGGTCGATGTCCACCTGATCGGCAAGGACATCCTCCGCTTCCATGCCGTCTACTGGCCGACCTTCCTCATGGCAGCCGGGCTGCCGCTCCCCAAAAAAGTCTTTGCCCACGGCTGGTGGACCGTCGAAGGGCAGAAGATGAGCAAAAGCCTGCAGAACGTGGTCGAGCCGAACATGCTGATCGACCGCTACGGCGTGGATGCGGTCCGCTACTTCCTGCTGCGGGAGGTCCCGTTCGGACTTGACGGAGACTTCTCCCACCAGGCCCTGGTCAACAGGATCAACTCCGATCTTGCCAACGACCTCGGCAACCTGCTGAACCGCTCGACAGCCATGATCAACAAGTATTTCGACGGGGAACTGCCCGAGTGCGGGGCCATGAGCGAGCTCGACAAGGCCTACATGGAGAAAAACGTTGCCATGACGAAGAACGTGGATGCCCTGATGGGCGAGCTCGCCTTCAGCAAGGCGCTGCAGAGCATCTGGGAAGTCATTTCCGCAGGCAACAAATATATCGACGAGACCGCCCCCTGGACCCTGGCCAAGGATCCGGCCCTGAAAGAGCGGCTCGGAACGGTCATGTACTGCCTGGCCGAGTCCCAGCGGCTGGTCTACTCGCTGCTCGCGGCGTTCATGCCCGCAACTGCGGAAAAAGGGCTATGCTATCTAGGCGTGGAGCATCCTCCGACCGCCGAATCCCTCGCCTGGGGCAAGCTTGCCGCCGGAACGAAGATCATCAAGGCGGAAGCGCTCTTCCCGAGGATCGAGGAGAAGGGGGAGTAAACAGTCAGTACTTTCAGGCAGTCCGGCAGCAAGACTGCTTCAGCAGATAGTCAACCAGTCGCAATCCAGACGAGCAATAATAAAGCCCGGCGGAAGATCCGCCGGGCTTTTTGTGATTCATTCCTCCGTGTCCAGTCTCAAAAATCCAGCGGGCTCCGCGCCTCCTTGATCGTCCGCACCGGCACGCAGTGAGTGTAGATCATGGTCGTCTTCAGACTGGCATGACCGAGCTTGGTCTGAATGGTGCGGATGTCGTAGCCGGCCTGCAGCAGGTGGGTAGCGAAGGAGTGGCGGAAGGTCCTCGCGGTAACCCTCTTCCTCACCTTGGCCTTCCACACAGCCGCCCGCAATGCACCCTGTAGATCGGTTTCATGGAGGTGGTACCGCCTGCGCTCACCCGTTGCCTCAACCAACGTCAATGACTGAAGCGGAAAGAACCACTGGTGGATCAGCTCCTTCGGCGCCTTCGGATATTTCTTTTCCATGGCGTCGTCGAGAAAGACACCGTCGTAGCCTGCAGCCAAATCCTGCTCATGAAGTATTTCGACCAGGCTTATCTGTTCCCTCAGCTCGGTAAGGATCGATACCGGAAGAGGAACCGTACGGTCCTTCTTACCTTTACCGTGTACCGTCAGCATGTTCCCGTCGAAATCGAAATCCCGCAACCGAAGCTGGAGCGCCTCGAATTCTCGCAGGCCGCACCCGAACAGCATCTTTACCACTAAATCGAAGGGGTGTGAAAGATGAGCAAGAATTGCATCGATCTCGGAGCGGGAAAGCACCGTCGGGATGTAGAGGGATTTCTTTGCCCTTGGCACGTCACGCAGCTCGCCGAAATCCCGTTTCAAGGCGTGACGGAAGAGGAACAGGAGACTGTTGAAGGCTTGATTTTGCGTCGATGCAGCGACATGGCAGTCAATGGCGAGGTACGTAAGGTAATTTTTCACGTCAGAAGTTGCCAATTGTTCCGGGGGTTTGTTTTTCAGAAACCGTTGAAAACTGCGGGACCATTTGGCGTAGGCTTTCAACGTTTTCCGGGAATAGTGCCGAATCTTGATTTCCGCTGCCAGCTTTGCGAGCACCTCGTCCCACTCAGGTGAGTCCGTCTTTACTTGATACCCGGCTTCGACATACTGAGAAACCCTTCGCGGTTCAACCCGAACGGTGCCATTTTGGAGGGCGGAGCTCTGTGATGTCGCATATTCCTCAGCCGGGCCAGAGATGTCGGCCTCTTCAGGCATTTCGGCTACCACTAACCCATGGTGTTCTGCCTTAGGGGGAATCTGTGCCTGAACTTCGAAATACAGATTCACCGCGTTGGCGGCGTGCAGTTGCTGCGCCACTGTCTGATTTTTCCTTTTCAGTTTGTCAATGAACATCCGAAGGCGTTCGGAATCGCTGCCGGTTATGCGGTATTTCGAGCAGAAATCGAGATAGTACCGAAGCCATTTCTTGAATTCCGGGAAATCCTTGCTGCTGACACCACGGACACCGAGATGGGTAAGATAACGCCCGATCAACAAAGCCGGGATCTGGATCACGGTCCACTCCATACTAGTGAATTTTAATTTACATTCTACAAAGGAATCTCTATATTTGCGACAAAAAATATTGATCCGGAAACGCTCGGGGAGCGATCATGAAGCATATGAAAGCGTACGGCCATCTGAAGCCGGGACAAAAGGGGACGCAGCGACTTGTTGCCGAATTCGGTGAGACGCTTGTCTGTGTCAGGTACCGGTATGACGAGCGAACCGGAGACAACGTGACAACGGCCGAGATCATCGTGGACAGGAGGTCGAGGATGAAGCCTCTTTTCCTCGACGCCGATCTGGTTGCCGTTGCCGTGGCTTATGATGAAAAGGCGCTGAGGGAGAAGCTGAAAGCCGCTGGCGGCCGATGGGATCCGGAAGAGAAGTTCTGGAAGGTCCGGTTCGGTTCAATTCGGCGTGACCACGCACTAGTGGGCCGGATCGTGACCGACACGGCGGCGAAAAGGGAGCCGGAGCCGGATAGGTTGCCGATACATAGGGAAAGTGACCTATATAAGTGACCAGAGGATAACCGCTAACCTTGGAGAAATGAGGAAAAGTAACGTATATAGGATACAACAAGATGACCTATATAGGTGACCGGTTACCTATATAGGTGACAAGTCACTTATATACGGATACCGGTTATTAACGAGTTGAACAAAACATTAAAAAAGGAGTATTGCTATGCCATTAAACACCCAGGGAGTGTTTTATCCAGCCTTTACTGCAGCTGATCCACGCTATACAAATGCTGATCGTGTCTGTATAGAACAAACGGTAGAGCGCTTGCGAAATACGCAAACAAGTGCTGAACGTCCCGGAATGTTGTTGGGTAAAATTCAATCCGGCAAAACAAAAACGTTTCTAGGTGCTATTGCATTATGTTTTGATAATGGTTTTGACATTGCGATCATTCTTACAAAAGGCACAAAAGCCCTTGCAAAACAAACACTTCAACGAGTACGTAAAGAGTTTTCAACATTTGAGGCACAAGATAGACTTCAAATCAACGATATCATGACAGTTCCTGCCGGACTAACCGGATATGAATTGAATCAGAAGTTAATCTTTGTCGCGAAAAAGCAAATCGATAATTTGGAGCGTTTAGTTACGTTGTTTTCCGAAACCTATCCTCAACTATCAAACAAACGAGTACTTATTATTGACGACGAGGCTGACTATGCTAGCGTTGGGTTCCGGAATACTCATGCACAAGGAATGACTGCAAATACGACAACTCACCAGATTGATGCCCTGCGAACAGTATTGAATGCTTCTGCATTTCTTCAGGTAACAGCTACACCATACGCTTTGTATTTACAGCCAGAAGAACTTGAAATTAATGGCAATGCCTTTCTACCAGTTCGTCCTACTTTTACTGAACTTGTTCCTGTTAGTCCAAGCTACATAGGAAGCGATTATTATTTTGACCATAGCCGCCAAACTCATTCAGTTGCCTCATTAATTTACCAACCACTTACGGCAAACGAATTAACTGTCATGAAGCAGCAAGATCGTCGCCGTTTTCGTATTGAAGATTGTCTGACTAGTCCAGCAATTTCAGTGCTTAGGTCTGGGTTATGCAACTTTATAGTCGGCGGCATTATTCGCCGCCTGCAGGATATCCAGGCAGGCGAAATCCCAAAAAAATTCAGTTTTTTGGTACATACAGAAGCACAAAGAGCAGCGCACGCATGGCAAGAAGAAATTGTTGTAACACTTAACGAAAAACTTGCAGAGGCGGTCACGTCGAATCCTGCGTTACTTTCGGAATTGTTAACTACCGCCTATGAAGATCTTGCTCAATCAATTCGTGTGATGAATCATTATCTGCCGTCTGCTGGGGAAGTTGTGAGAGAGGCAATAAATGCACTTAGCGCTGGTTGGTTAATGATCACAAAAGTAAATTCCGAAAGACAAGTTGAAGAATTGCTTGATGACGAGGGACAACTGAGATTACGAACTCCATTAAATATTTTCATTGGCGGACAGATTCTCGACCGCGGCATTACGATTGCGAATCTTATCGGATTCTTTTATGGAAGAAGACCCCAGGTTTATCAGCAGGATACAGTTCTTCAACATTCCCGCATGTTTGGGTTTCGTCCTATTCAAGATTTAACAGTAACTCGCTTTTATACCGAGCCAAGGATTCATGAGGCAATGCGCAGAATGCATGAAAGTGATGTTGCTTTACGTGAGACAATTGAGCGTAACCCTGAAGAACCAGTCATTTTTATTCAACGAGATGTTCGAGGATTGGTGATACCATGTAGTCCTAACAAAATCCTTGCCTCAAATACAACCACGCTACGACCGTTTAAGCGTATCCTACCTGTAGGCTTTCAATCTGATTATGCAGTCCGTGTCAAGCCGATCATCGCTACGATAGATCGTCTTTTGGAGTCACAAAACCCTCAGCGTGGTTTTGATGAACCATTTGAAATACCATTGGCGCTTGCATTGGACTTGCTCACACGAATTGAACCAACATTGTTGATGGAAGAAGATGAGGGATATGAATTTGATTGGGATGCAGCCAAGGCCGCTTTGACATACATGTGTCAACATTCGACTCAGACCAACAATAGAGAGATTGTGTGGTGTCTTGTTCGACAAGATCGAAATATCAGCAGAAAAGTGGCAAGTGGTAGCCACGCTGTATATTCTGATGCGCCTGACACCACACGAACAGAAGGTAATGTTGCTCGCGCAGTTGCCGTCAATACACCCATGTTAATGTTAATTAAGCAGAACGGGGACGTAGAAGACAAGGGTTGGCGGGGGACGCCTTTTTATTGGCCTGTCATCTGGGCACCTCAAAACGTTAGAACAGCAATATTTGCGCATGAATCAGCGCCTTAATTCTAAGAAAAGACACTTGAAGGAAGGATGAAGGAGAAATCACCATTCTTCACTTTTAAGCAACTGTAACGAAAATCGATGTTTCAACTTGCACTTGGACCGTGTCCGGGCGATAAGGCTGCCCGGCAGGTCAAGTGCGGCACCGTTAGGTCGAGAGAGAAAATGAGAAAATCAACTGAATCGCTTATTTGCACGGAATGTCTGTTCACCGGCGCACCAGAAATCAGCTTCGGTCGCCTTGTCATTGAATTTCTGTTGAACCTAATAGTTTTAGGCAATGGTTCAGGCATACCAATTTTTGATAGAGTCCGACACTGCCCTGATTGTGGAGGGCACTCTATGGTTTCAATAGAATCTGAGGGAGGTCAGACGGCAATTACTAGATTAAATAAAGACGGTAGAGACCGGTCAAGACCTATTGATTCTGGTAGATCGCCTGCGCACTCAAAACTTGAAGAAGAGATTATAAGAAGTCGATTGCAGCAATAATGCCTAACAATCGGGTGCTGCTGTTTTCGCTGCTCTTCACAGCAGACCCTCAAGCCGTTATGCCACAGAAATTAACTAAGAGTCTCATCTTTTAATCCAACTGACAATTGACATCGGAGAATCCCATTAAGCCATGAATAAATTACCGATTAAGTTTAAAGAGAGAATTTCCCAGACAATCACCATTACTGAGGAGCGACGAGTTGTTCTTATTGACGTTCCCGGAGATGATTCCTTCAATGCTGATGATTCAAATCATAATATTTACTGCATTGATAACGACTTCAGCGTGATCTGGAAGGTTGCCGGTGATGGGATCATTTATGGTGTCGATCCATTTGTGCAAATGAAGTTGAAAGAAAATGGTTTGATTGAGGTCAGACGATTCTTTGGCAACATTTTCGAGTTAGACATTGAAAGCGGGGCATTAGCTCATACTGGCTGGACAAAGTGAGGCATAACCACGGCACGGACCATGACCGGGCATAGAACCCGCCCGGCAGGTCATGCCGTAAGCCGTTATGCGCCTAGAATTCATACAGCGAAGAGGAGTCAGTTAAGCATGATTTCCGAAAAGGATATGGAAAACGCTATAGCAGATAATCCCAAAAAATACTTGGGAGAGGATGGCTTAGAGCTAATAGAGCGGCAATATCGAATTGGTGGATACATTTTTGACTTGATGTTCAAGGATAGGTTTGGGGCAAAAATGATCGTGGAGATACAAAAAGGAACACTTGACCGAGAACATACATACAAAATTCTTGACTACTATGATGGCTTTCGTGAGAAACATCCTGAAGAGTTCATTGAATTAATGGTCATAGCGAATCAAGTGCCGGAAGAACGCAAGAAAAGACTGCGTTCCTGGGGTGTCGAATTCCGTGAAATCCCAGTAGTAGATTTTATTTCCGAAACATCTACTGCTCTATCTGTTTCGGCTCAACCTACAGCTAACATGCGTGTCAAAGTAGTTAAAAACGATCGCGCTTTTATAGATGATGCTACAAGGAAATCTTACGAGCTATTCAAAGAGCAAAAAAATCGTTTTGTAGAAGAATTACTTCGCGTTGATAAGGGCGTGAAAGTTTGTACAAACTGGGGTGAACTAAGCGAACATAACATCAATACTCATAAAAACTGGTTTATCGGTTTTGTCCCGAAGAGTTGGGGTGTCTTTAAAGCAGGTTGGTTCGGCATTCATTTTGGGTTTGCCTATCATCGGGACAGAAAAACAGGAATTGAATATGTTCGATACCCTGTTGGTGTTGAGAAACCATTGAAGCCTGAATTTCATGATGAATTCAAAAGAGACGTGGTGGAGTCTCTTAAAGAACAAAACTTTAATCTGCCAGGATGTGCTATATGGCCTGATGTTGGTTTTAGGGGGAGAAAACTGATTGAGCCAGCACTTGTTGAATTAGGTACCGACACTTGGGAAAAAGTGCTTAACCAGTATTTAACATTGGGTGAGTTTGTTCAGGTGGTGGCCGATGTGATCAAAGAATATCACAGCCGGGACTGCTTCACTGCACCATTGAATTTTCCGCATAACCAGGAAGATGCACCTGACCAAAAGGCCGTCAGGTGATCTCCCACACCGTTGAGCAAATATGAAAACAGGGCATAAAAGACAATGAAAAACCAATACGTTGCGGACATCAATGATTATCGAAAATACGGGCTTCTTCGTACTCTCTCTGACAGTGGCAAGATACGAACTGGCGTTAGCTGGATGCT
>JBGQLM010000073.1:0-22279 GCA_041500085.1 Geobacteraceae bacterium | reverse complement strand
GGCTGAGCAGCCTTCAGAGGCGATTCCAGCTCCCTTTGATATCGAATCTTCAGAGCTTAAGGCTGAGTAGGGATGGCAAAGGCTGATCCTCAAAGGAGTTGCCTTGGCTGTCGCGAGGTGAAGCCGAAAGATGATCTGCTTCGATTCGTACTGGATCCGGAGAGGGTCGTTTTTCCGGATATATCGAGAAAACTTCCGGGGCGTGGGGCTTATACCTGTTACAGCAGGAGCTGCCTTGCCTCTGCGATCAGCAAGCGACAGTTTTCCAGATCGTTCAAAGGTGAAGTTACCCTGCTCCCCGCGGACGAACTGATCAGTATGATTACCAGGCTGCAGGAAGAGAGGATCACCTCTTTTATTTCTATGGCGAACAAGGCAGGAAAGGCTGTTTCCGGGAGTGACAAGGTTATGGATGCCTTGCGTAAGGGCACGGTCGCTTTACTGGTCCTGGCCGGGGACATATCTCCGGACAGCAGGGCACGGTTCACGGCAATTGCATCGAAAACAGGAGTCAAGGTGATCGACTTCTCTCTCAAGGAGAGGTTGGGAGCAACGCTTGGCAAGGAGATAAGGACAGCTGTCGCAGTGATCTCTTTCCCCTTTGCCGACGCGCTTGACAGGGAATTGACAAGATACTGGAACTTCTTTTAGGGAGGAGCTAAATAGGATGAGCAAGATTCGCGTGCATGAGCTTGCGCAGAAGATGGGGATCGAGAACAAGGAGCTGATCGGAAGGTTGAAGGAGCTCGGAGTTGAGATCAGTAACCATATGGCTGCTATCGATGAAGATGTGGTTAAGAAGCTCCAGTCGCCTGCTACTGTCACCATGACGGTAAAGGATGTTTCCCAGGAAGAGACCAGGGTCACCTCGACGGTTATCCGGCGGCGGGCAAAAGTCGTTGAAAAGCAGGTTGAAGTCACTGCTGAAGCGGCTGCAGTCAGCACTCCCACTGAAAAACCACCTGTTTCGGATGCAGAAGTTGCACCGGAAATTCCGGCAAAACCGACAGAAACCATTTCAGCTGATAAGCCGGAAGATACCGCTGTAGCTCAGAAAGCAGAGGCTGTGCAGGCAGAGCCAAAGAGGGCGACTGCCAACAGGGCGGTTATTCTCGGAAGAGTCGAGCTCCCTGCTCCGAAGCAGGAGAGACCTTCTGAAAGACCTGCAGAACGTTCTGCGGATCGTCCGGCAGACCGGCCCGCGCAGCGTCGAGAGGTCATCCCCACAAACCGTCCTGCTACTGGAGGTCCGGGTCGCGACCGTTCCGGTCCGGGCGGTGCTCCGGGCCAGAACCGGGGAGCTTTCCCGAGAACCGGCCAAACCCCTTCAGGCCGACCCGCGGAGCCGGGCTTTGCAAAACCTGCCGCTCCTTCGCCTGCTGAGGCTCCTCCGGGTGCCGAGGATCGTAAGGGCGGCGGGCGTAAAGGCGCTCCTAAAAGCGGGCCTGGTGGAGATACCGCGCGTCCGGTCAAAAAAGGTTTGGCTCCTGACAAGCGCAAGGAACTTCTCCTCAGGGAAGAGATTGCTGAAAAGCGTGAGCGGATATTCGAACCTGGTAAGGGTGGCAAAGGCAAAAAGAAACATCATAAGGTCGAACGCGCCCCGGAAGGGAAGAAAACGGAAATTACCACGCCAAAGGCTATTAAACGTATCATAAAGATAACCGAGACGATCACGGTCGGTGAACTTGCCAAGCGTATGGGGATAAAGGCTAACGACCTGATCCGGGCCCTTATGAAGATGGGGCTTATGGCGACCATCAATCACCCGCTTGATCTTGATACTGCAATTCTGCTAGCCAATGAATTCGGCTACGAGATCGAAAATGTCGCTGTAGATCTTGACGAAATCCTCGAATCCGTTCCGGATGAACCGGAATCACTCGAGACCCGGCCGCCGGTCGTTACGATCATGGGTCACGTTGACCACGGCAAGACATCGCTTCTGGATGCCATCCGCGAGGCTAATGTCATAGCAGGCGAGGCAGGGGGGATTACCCAGCATATAGGTGCGTACGACGTCGAATTGAACGGCAGGAAGATTACCTTCCTGGATACTCCCGGCCACGAAGCATTTACTGCAATGCGGGCTCGCGGTGCGAAAGTCACCGATATCGTCATCCTCGTCGTAGCTGCTGATGACGGAGTCATGCCTCAGACAAAAGAGGCAATCAATCATTCCAGGGCGGCGGGAGTACCTATCATCGTTGCCATAAACAAGATCGACAAGCCGGATGCTAATGCCGAGCGTGTCAAGAGAGAGTTAACCGAGCAGGGGCTGGTCTCGGAGGAGTGGGGCGGAGATACAACTATGGTCGAGGTTTCTGCCAAGAAGCGGCTGAATCTTGACGGGCTGCTGGAGATGATTCTGCTTCAGGCCGACGTAATGGATCTCAAGGCAAATCCCGACAAGTCTGCAAAAGGGACTATAGTTGAAGGCAAGCTGGACAAGGGGAGGGGGCCAGTTGCTACAGTTCTGGTTCAGGACGGAACTCTCAAGACCGGTGACTACTGCGTTGTCGGTGTTCACTCAGGTCGCGTCCGTGCGATGCAGAACGACCGCGGCGAAAAGGTTCTCGAAGCCGGCCCGTCCATGCCGGTCGAGCTTGTCGGTCTGTCAGGCGTTCCGGATGCAGGTGACGTGTTTGTCGCCTTGAAGGATGAGCGCCAGGCAAAGGAGATCGCAACCCTCCGCCAGATCAAACAGCGCGAACAGGAGCTTGCCAAGCACACAAAACTGTCGCTTGAAGATCTCTACACCAAGATCCAGGCAGGCGAGGTCAAGGATCTCAACGTAATAGTCAAGGGTGACGTACAGGGTTCTGTAGAGGCTGTCGGCGAATCGTTGCGCAAACTTTCGACTGCCGCCGTACGTCTGAACGTCATACATTCCGGTGTCGGAGCAGTTAACGAGACAGACGTAAACCTTGCTTCTGCCTCCAATGCCATCATCATAGGATTCAATGTCCGGCCGGAAGTCAAGGCTCACTCCCTTGCCGAGAAGGAAGGGGTGGATATCCGGCTCTACAGCATCATCTACAATGCTGTCGATGATGTCAGAAAGGCCATGGAAGGTCTCCTTTCTCCGATCTTCAAGGAGAAGTACCTCGGCAGGGCCGAGGTCAGGGAAGTGTTCTCCGTGCCTAAAATTGGTAATGTTGCCGGTTGCTACGTTCAGGACGGCAAGGTCGTACGGAACGCACAGGTACGTCTGACACGCGACAACATTGTTGTCTACGAAGGGAAGATGTCCAGTCTCCGCAGGTTCAAGGATGACGTCAAGGAAGCTGCCGCAGGTTATGAATGCGGTATCGGACTTGAAAACTACAATGATATCAAGCAGGGGGATATTATTGAGGCGTTCGAGATGGAGAAGATTGCTGCCACGCTGTAGGAAGACAGGCACGAGGATAAAGGCACGAGGATAAAGGCACGAGGATAAAGGGCATGAGGATAAAGGGCATGAGAGCCTTTTCCTCGTACCTCGTACCTTGTTACCTCGTCCCTGAGGATATATGTTCAAACGTTCTGAAAAAGTGGCGGAAGCCATACATGAAGAGATTTCAAGGCTGCTGATCAAAGGGGTTAAAGACCCCCGCGTCGGTTTTGTCACCATAACCGGGGTCAAGGTGACAGATGATCTTCGTCTTGCTACCGTCTACTTTTCGGTTATAGGTACGGATGAAGAGCGCAAAGACGCGGAGGCCGGTCTGAACAGCGCCAGAGGTTTTCTGCGGCGCGAGGTTGGAAAGATGCTCAGGATGCGCTATGTGCCGGAGATACTTTTCAAATATGACGAATCGGTAGTGTATGGAAGTCATATCGAGAGCATTCTGAAGCAGATTCACGAAACGGATAAGGAAAATGCTGAAGAAGATAAATGATCTCATCGTCGAGCACAGTTCATTTCTCATAACCACTCACGAAAGCCCTGATGGCGATGCAATCGGCTCATCACTGGCGCTCGCAAATTATCTTGTTGAACTGGGGAAGGATGTCACAGTGCATATCTGTGATCCGGTTCCCGAGATCTACCGCTTTCTGCCCATGGCAGACAAAATCACTACCGACCTCCCTGATCGCGATTATGATATCTGCTTTGTCCTGGACGTAGGCGAATTCAGACGGGCAGGCACTCAGATCGCTGCTTGCCGCAGGATCGGCTCCTTCCTGAATCTAGACCACCACAAAACAAGTGAAAACTTCGGCGTCGTTAATCTGATAGACACTGCAGCTGCTGCGACAGGAGTCCTGATTTACCGTATCATCAAGGAAGCCGCTGGAGACATTTCATTATCTACTGCTGTCTGCATATATGTCGCCCTGATAACCGACACCGGTTCTTTCAGGTACTCGAATGCCAATCCCGAGGCATTTACAGTCGCAGGAGAGATGATCTCCCGGGGCGTCGATGCCTGGGACATCACTGCGCAACTTTATGAGAACCAGCCCCGACAGCGTCTGGAACTATTAGCCCTGGCACTCTCGACGCTCTCGTTTTCAGAGTGCGGCAGATTCGCTTCTCTGGCCGTAACTCTCGACATGTATGAAACGACAGGCGCTGATGCCGAACTGACTGACGGCTTTATCAATTATCCACGATCGGTCAGCGGGGTCGAGGTGGCAATCTTCTTCCGGCAACTGTCCGCGGATTCTTTCAAGGTCGGTTTCCGTTCCAAGGGGAAGATTGATGTTTCCAGTCTCGCCGAAGGCTTCGGCGGAGGCGGTCATCACAATGCTGCCGGTTGCATCGTAGCCGGAAATATCGACGAAGTCCGTCAAAAAGTTTTCACCCATCTCAAGGCTGTCCTATAGTGCTTGACGGTTTTCTCGTAGTAGACAAACCTTCCGGCATGACCTCCCATGATGTGGTCGCCATCCTGCGCCGGATCTTTCAGCAGAAAAAAATCGGTCATACCGGCACTCTCGACCCGTTTGCAACCGGAGTTCTGCCGATTGCTCTCGGTGAGGGGACAAAAGCAATCCCTTTTCTTGACGAGTCTTTCAAGGAGTATCAGGCTGTCATGCGCCTCGGCATTTCGACCGACACCCTCGATTTTACCGGGGAGGTCATTGCCGAGAGAGAGTGGGGCCAGATCACGCCGGAGATGGTTTCTGCAACAATCCCAGGTTTCATCGGCTCCATACTTCAGACCCCTCCCATGTTCTCTGCCCTGAAGCGGAACGGGGTTCCCCTCTACAAACTTGCGAGAAACGGGGAGACCGTCGAGCGCGAACCGAGGCGGATCGAGATACAGTCACTCCAGATAGACAGGATCGACCTCCCTTACGTCGCCTTCACAGTAAGATGCTCCAGGGGCACTTATGTCAGAACACTTGCCGACGACATAGGTGAGGCTCTTGGGACAGGCGCACATCTGACTAAGCTTCGACGGGTTGCAAGCGGCGCATTTACGCTGGCTTTAACGAAATCACTCGAAGAGATAGCCTCATCAGTGGGTAATATAGCTGAAACATGCCTGATAAAACCAAGAGATGCACTTTCACATCTCCCTGAACTGTCTATTGGTGAAACAGCATATAATCGGCTCAGGAACGGCATCGCTCTCTCTTTGAGCGATATTGAAGGTAATCACGGAATGCTCCCGGAATCCGGGCTGGTGAAGATCATCTACAGAGATGACCTGGCAGCAGTATGCAACTTTGAGTTGTCTGAAGCCGGAACCCTCCGGATAGAGCGCGTGTTCAACCAGTTTTATTCTTTACAGCACCCGGTTTAGTGTGTTATAAGGAAGTTTCGCAAAATGTCTAAAATGATGAGAAAATACAAATTTATCAAGGAAAGGGGGTGTACTGATGTTGGCTACAGAAAAGAAGCAGGAGATAATCAACTCTTACAAGCTGCATGAAAGCGATACCGGTTCTCCGGAGGTCCAGATTGCAATTCTTACCGAGCGTATTATCTATCTTACCGAGCACTTCAAGACTCACAAAAAGGATCACCACAGCCGTCGTGGTCTTTTGAAGATAGTCGGTCAAAGACGTCGTCTACTTGATTACGTAAAAGGGAAAAGCGTAGACCGTTACAAAGTCATAATAGAAAAACTCGGCATACGCAGGTAATACAAGGCAGTATACTCTGTCCCGGGGTATATTGCCTTTTCGTTTTTTCACTATTTAATGTTGGGGGCGTGGATAAAGAGGCTAAATGAGGTTCGAGGAAAAAGGTACGAGGAGCGAGGTCAACCCCGTTCCCCGAGCCCCTCACCTCGTTCCTTTCTTTCAGCCTTTTTCTCGACGGCCCCAACACCTGTTTTCAGGTGAGGAGAATCAAATAACATGGCACATCATATTGTAGAACTTGAATTCAGTGGGCGCAAGCTCACTATCGAAACCGGGAAGATGGCCAAGCAGGCCAATGGCTCGGTTGTTGTCAGGAGCGGCGACACCATGGTGCTCGTTACTGCCGTGGCATCAAAATCAGCCAAAGAAGGGCAGGATTTCTTCCCCCTTACCGTCAATTACCAGGAAAAGGCGTATGCCGGCGGCAAAATTCCCGGGGGCTTTTTCAAGCGTGAAGCCCGTCCTTCTGACAATGAAACACTTACCTGTCGTCTGATAGACAGACCGATCCGCCCGCTGTTCCCCGAGACATTCCTGAATGATACCCAGATCATGGCAACCGTTATCTCTGCAGATAAGGATAATGATCCGGGCATCCTTTCCATGATCGGCGCCTCGGCAGCTCTTGAGGTCTCTGATATTCCGTTTGCCGGCCCCATAGCCGGGGTCAAGATTGGTCGTGTCAACGGTGAATTCGTTGCCAACCCGACAGCAGAGCAGCTTGAACAGAGTGACATGGAGATCATTGTCGCTGCCAGTCGTGACGCCATCTGCATGGTTGAAGGCGGCGCAAATGAGCTGCCGGAAGATGTTATGCTCGATGCCATTTTCTTCGGCCACAAGGTCATCCAGCCGATACTTGATGCTCAGGAAAAGCTGAAAGCTTTGGCCGCTGTTGCCAAGCGCGAAGTGCTTTCACCGGTTGTCGATACCGAACTGAAAAAGAAGGCAGCCGATCTTGCTTACGGGAAGATCAAGGATGCTGTGAAGATCAAATCCAAGCAGGAAAGGCATCTTGTAATCGATGCGGTCACTGCCGGGACAGTTGAGGCTCTTTCTGCTGACTATGAAGGGCGCGGCAAGGAGATCAAGGGTTTTATCGGCGATTTCGAATACGAACTTGTCCGTGAACATATCCTCAAGGACGGCGAAAGGATCGACGGACGCGATATGAAGACGGTCAGGCCGATTACGAGTGAAGTCGGGCTGCTGCCCCGCACGCACGGCTCGGCTCTCTTTACGAGAGGCGAGACCCAGGCTCTGGTTGTCGCAACACTGGGAACATCCATTGATCAGCAGAGAATCGACTCGCTTTATGGCGAGAGCAAGAAAAAGTTCATTCTCCACTATAATTTCCCTCCGTACTCGGTTGGCGAAACCAGTTTTCGCCTCGGACCCGGCCGCAGGGAGATAGGTCACGGCGCTCTGGCAGAACGCGCTGTTTCAGCTGTGTTACCCGCGCATGACGACTTCCCCTACACGATCCGGATCGTTTCAGAGACGCTGGAGAGCAACGGTTCGTCTTCAATGGCTGCTGTATGCGGCAGTTCACTCTCTATGATGGATGCCGGTATTCCTCTCAAGGCGCCGGTTGCCGGGATCGCCATGGGACTTATCAAGGAGGGCGATGATGTTGCCATCCTCTCCGATATCCTTGGTGATGAGGATCATCTCGGCGATATGGACTTCAAGGTAGCCGGAACAGCAGCTGGCGTTACCGCCCTGCAGATGGATATCAAGATCACCGGTGTTTCACGGGAGATCATGAAGAAGGCTCTTGAGCAGGCCCGTGAAGGACGACTGCACATACTCGGCAAAATGGCGGAGACAATTGCCGCCTCCCGTATCGATATGTCAGCCTATGCACCCCGCATAACCACGATCTTCGTCAAGACCGACAAGATCCGCGACGTTATCGGTACCGGTGGCAAAAATATCCGCAATATCACAGAAACAACCGGTGTTGTTGTCGATATCGATGATACCGGCCGGATCAACATTGCCAGCACCGACAAGGCTGCCTGCGATCTTGCCATCAAGATGATCCGCGACCTTACAGCAGAGGCCGAAGAGGGCAAGCTGTACATGGGAACCGTCAGGAAGATCATGGATTTCGGCGCATTTGTCGAGATCTTCCCCGGCACCGACGGCCTTGTCCATATCTCCGAGCTTGATACGGAGCGCGTCAAGAACGTTTCCGATGTCCTGAAAGAGGGGGACAAGGTGCTCGTCAAATGTATCGGCATAGACAAGCAGGGCAAGATCAAGCTCTCCCGCAAAGAGGCTCTCGGAGCCACTCTGCCCGAGTAGTCAGTTTAACCAGGCAATAGCAGTGTTTGGAGGGCGGCAGTGATGCCGCCCTTTTTTAATAATTCTCGCTGAATCCGGCCTGTTTTCTGGCCTCATTTTCTTGCTAAATTAATTTGTGAAGATATAGTTATCCCATGGTCAACATATCAACTTTGTCAAACGGCATACGGGTCATATCCCAGCGCATTCCGCACTCCTGTTCAGTCACTTTGGGTCTATGGGTGGTTGGAGGTTCGCGGCATGAACAACCCGAGTTCAGCGGTGTATCGCACTTTATCGAACATCTTCTTTTCAAGGGAACGGAGAGTAGAAGCTCTTTTGAAATTGCCCGCGAAATAGATTCGATGGGCGGTTTCATGAACGCCTTTACCGGGCGTGAGTTCGTCTGTTATTATGTCAAGGTCCTTGCTGAATTCTTCCCGAAGGCTCTCGATCTCATGTCGGACATATTTCTCAATTCCCGCTTTCCCGAAGATGAGCTGGAAAACGAAAGGAAGGTCATTCTTCAGGAGATCCGGATGATTGAGGATAGTCCCGATGATCAGCTTCACGAGCTTTTTTATAAGAGCCTCTGGGCCGGTCATCCTCTCGGCATGCCCATTACCGGCAGCGTGGAGAGCGTTCAGGGGATGTCCAGGGATTTTCTCGCAGATTACAAGCGCACTACCTACTCTGCCGGAGATATAATTATCTCGGTAGCGGGTGCGGTCGAACATCACGAACTGATGGCACTGCTGGGGCTTCATTTTGATTCGATCCCCCCAGGGAGCAGCCGCAGTCTGACTTCTCCTCCGGCATACCACAAGAAATGCTCAAAGACGAACAGGGAGCTTGAGCAGCTGCTTTTCTCCCTTGGTACCAAAGGTCTCCCGCAGAACCATCCGGGCAGATACGATCTGCTGATCCTGAACACCATTCTCGGCGGAAGCATGAGTTCAAGGCTGTTTCAGGAGGTAAGAGAGAAGGCGGGGCTTGCCTACTCTATCTACTCGTTCCTTACCTCCCATTCGGATACCGGCGCACTTGTGATTACCGGAGGTACTACCACCGACAAGTTTCCGGAAGTTATGAAGATTGTCATACGGGAGCTGCGTCGGCTGAAAGAGGAGCCTCTTACGGAAGAGATCCTTTCAACTGCAAGGGAACAACTCAAAGGTAATATTTTACTGTCTCTCGAAAGCAGTGATAATATTATGTCCAAACTTGCCAAAAATGAGATATATTTGGGCGGGTATCAATCTATAGAGCAGGTCATTGGCGGTTTGTCAGCTGTGACAGCAGAGACCCTTCTTGACCTCTGCAACGAGCTTTTTGATGATAACCATATCACACTTCAGCTGCTTGGCAGCATGTCGGAAGTAAGCTTTGACCTCTCAGATATATCCATATAAAACCCCGAAAAAACCGGAACAGATCAAGGTAGCAATCAAGCGGATTCGTCCTGAAACTGATATCCCTCTCCCGTGTTACATGACAGAGCATTCTGCCGGTGTGGATCTTTATGCCGATATTGCCGAAGATATAACACTTCATCCAGGGAGTCGTTCCCTGGTGCCGACCGGTCTCTCCATAGCCCTTCCTGACGGATTTGAAGCACAGATACGTCCGCGTAGCGGTCTCGCCCTGAAGCATGGGATATCGCTTGTCAACAGTCCGGGAACTATAGATTCCGACTACCGCGGGGAGATCGGAGTGATTCTGATCAATCATGGCGCAGAACCGTTCACGGTCAGACGCGGAGAGCGTATTGCCCAGATGATCGTCGCACCATTCAACCGGGTCGTATGGGACGAACAGAGCGAACTTGTTGAGACAACGCGAGGCAAGGGCGGTTTCGGTCATACAGGCAGGTAGAGGTTGGCTGAAGGTAATAGGTAATAGGTTATAGGTAATAGGGAGCACTAACCGGGAAATCTGACAGGAGATGTCCAGTGAAAGATCCACGTATCCGAGAGTGGGCGCAGGTTCTGGTCAACTATTCGACAAAAGTAGGAAAAGGCGATGTGGTCCTTATAACCGCCGGTGGCGCAGAAGCCCTCCCTCTGGTCAAAGAGCTGTATGTACAGTGTCTGGCAAAGGGGGCGAAGTATGTCGAGTACGAGATTGCCGTTCCCGAGATCAACAGGCATTTTTACAACTCGGCAAACAAGGAGCAGCTCTCCTATTTTCCGGCCCACAAGCTGGAATTCATGAAGCAGGTTACGGTATATATTGCGATCGGCGCAGCCGACAACTCGATGGTCATGGCCCAGGCAAATCAGAAGAACATGATCGACTATTCAAAGCTTACCCGCCCGATCGTCGATCAGCGGGTGAAGCATACGCGTTGGGTAATTACCCGTTATCCTACGCACGGAGGTGCTCAGGAAGCGAGAATGAGCCTTGAGGAGTACGAGAATTATGTTCTCTCCTCATGCTGCATTGACTGGAGCAGTGAATCTAAGAAACAGGAAAAGCTGAAAAAGCTTATGGACAGAACCGACAAGGTCCGGATAACGGCCTCTGACACTGATCTGTCTTTCAGCATCAAAGGGCTTGACGGGATTAAATGCGACGGCAGATACAATATTCCGGATGGCGAGGTATTCACTGCACCTGTGAAGGATTCTGCCGAAGGCTACATTACCTACAACTGCCCGACCATTTATCAGGGCAAGGAGTTCAACGGCATCAGGCTCGAATTCGTGAAGGGGAAGATCGTAAAAGCGGATGCAGGAAACATGACCGCCGACCTTAACAGGATTCTCGACACCGATGAAGGATCGAGGTTCATCGGAGAGTTTGCCATCGGCGTGAATCCGGGTATCCGCCGCCCGATGATGAATATCCTGTTTGACGAGAAGATATTCGGTTCGATACACTTCACCCCCGGTCAATGCTACGACGAGTGCGACAATGGTAACCGTTCTGCTGTTCACTGGGACATGGTAAAGCTCCTGGAGGGTGACGGCGGTATCTGGTTTGATGACATCCTGATACAGAAGGATGGCCGTTTCGTGCATAAAGAGCTGCTTCAGTTGAACCCCGCAGATCCGGCATGCTGATCGAAATAAACCCTGATAATCCTCAGCAGCGCCTGATAGCGCAGGTCGCTTCGGCACTGGCTGACGGAGCGGTCATAGCTTATCCGACCGATACGACATACGGTATCGGCTGCAGCATCTTCAGCAGGAAAGGGATTGAACGGATCTATCAGATAAAGCAGAGAGAGAAGAAGAAGCCTTTTTCCTTTATCTGCTCCAACCTGTCTGATGTTACAAAGTACGCCAAGGTCAGTAACTATGCATTCAAGATAATGAACAGGTTTCTTCCGGGACCTTATACCTTTGTCCTTGATGCGACCAGAATAGTGCCGGACCTGGTTCAGACAAAACAGAAAACCGTCGGAATAAGAATTCCGGATAACAGGATATGCCTTGATCTGGTCACGGCATTCGGACATCCGCTTGTGACTACCAGTGCCAATCTCTCCGGGGAGGAGCCGATTGGGGACCCAAGGGATATTTTCGATGCCATGGAAAATCAGCTCGATATTATTGTTGACGGAGGGTTTCTCCCTCCTGACGTCAGCTCGGTAGTCTCCCTTATCAACGATAACCCGACCATACTGCGCAAAGGGGTCGGTGATGTCAGCTGGTGCCTGGATCAGGGATGAGGAAGAGGACGGTCAGGAAAGGTCTCAGGCTCCTTGCTGCTGCCGTGATGCTCCTGTTGCTCGGGACATTCTACAGCCAGCAGCTGAACACCATTTTCGCTCTCCCGGCTGACGCAGCTATGGAGTTTGTACGGCTTGCACTCTTCTGGGGAGGGGTTCTAGGGGGGGGCGCGATTATTATCATATCTGTCGGCCTTGTCCAGAGGTCAAGAGGGGATGAGAACATCAGGCTTTTCCCGGCCGTTATTCTGGTGCTGATCATGACAGCTCTGTTTTTTGTCCTCTTTTATCGGTCACTTACATCTCCTCCGCAAGAGCAGCCCCTTCGTCCCGGTGAGACCCTGATCATATGAACATTCGCGAATTTCCTGGATACAGATATATCCTTTTGAGTCTGACCAGATTCCTGCTGATACTTGCGGTATCTCTCTCAGTGGCTACTTCACTCAATCGAGACACCTACACGGACTTCTACGGTAAAAAACTTTTCAGGCTTCATACGTTAGACCTTAAAGCCATTGCCGAGCAGATGACCATCAAGGTAAATTTCTTCCTGTCCCAGGGCAACGGCGATGGCCTGCAGGATGTGCTTGATGCCAGCTTCGGTTCTTTCGGGTTTGTAGTTACCGACTGCAAGACAACAGAGGTGATATGTTCTGAGCAGAAAATCCTCTATGCATCGGACAAAAGTCTTCCCTGGCTCCATTACCCTGACGTTTCTGCACTTCCCAAAGGCTCCTTTACGGTTCTTCAAAGACTTGACACGGCCCCGGGAAAGCGCCCCGCAGTCATAATCGGCCGCCTTTACGTAATCAGCAACATGCCTGCAAGTTTTGCAGATGACTACCGCCATTGGCTTATGTCTCCATTGGGCGACATAGGCGCAAGACGTTTCTACCTCAGGACGACACTTGCTTTTGTTGCCGGAGCATTCATCTTCTGGGTGATCGCTGAACTTTATTTCATGATCCGCCTGAGGCAGAAGAGACTTCTGCAACGTCGCGAGCTCGAATTGAAACAGTCTGTCAACCGGCAGATGAAACAGCTTGCTGAAAACGATGCCCAAATAACGAGGTTGCACGAGCAGACCGCAAGGCAGTATGAAGCCTATGTGGAAAAAATCCGTTCGTTGAACAGGAAAATGAAAAACGAAGAGGAGTATCGTGACCTTGCCGAACAGATAATCAGCGAGCTCGAACACGATAAGGCTCTCGAGGCGGCCATGCATTCTGAAGACCTGGCAAATGTACGCCGCGAGATGGAACGTCTGGAGGGAAAGGTACGGGAGTTTGAGGGTTCCTCGAAACAGACGCGTGAGTCTTCCTATAAGGAGCTCGAAGATGCGGCAAGGATGCCTCTTTTTTCCAATCAATTTGAGCATCTGATATTTGAGGTCATAACCTCATGTGAGGGCTACAAGAAAGGTCAGTGGCGGCTGTTCAGCAATTTTGATGTCGCCCCCGGCCGTAATTACCGGCAGTTCACGGACTTCATTCTTTTCAATCAGGATGCATTTATTATCATTGAGGCAAAATATTATCCGGGGCTGATAGACTCTCCGGGCGATTTCCTGAACGATATCTGGATAAGCGAAGGTTCCCGGAGAAAAAAAATCGAGTGCCTCTGGGGTGAGAACCCTTATCACCAGATAAACGAATATTCCAAGAGTCTGATGAAGATTCTGAAGCAGAGAAGCCCGTGGAATTTCCAGATTTTCGGTGTGATACTCTTCCCGGATGAAGCCGATATCTCAAAAGTCGGTGAACATCTGGGCAAATTTTATCGCGTCACGAAGGTTTCCAAACTGCCGGCACTAGCCGAAAGCATCTTTGCCGAGGCGAACCGCTTCCAGGCTGCAAAGAACCCAAAAAGACCAAAGGCGGAGCAGGTAGAAGAGATGCTGCGCGGTCGCAAGGTGTCGTCATGAAATCATCCATTACCTCCTCCTTCAGTGTAAAATGCCCGATCTGCAAAAAAAATGTCGGCTGGGAAGAGACTCCATCACGACCTTTCTGCTCGGAGCGTTGCCGCCTGATTGACCTGGGAAACTGGGCCTCGGGGGATTATTCCGTTCCAGCCGAGCCGCTGCCGGAAACTGATGAAGCTGACAATTACAATAAGGAGTGAGTTATGCCCCCAATTCGTCTGAGATTCGCCCCCAGCCCGACCGGCTATCTGCATATCGGCGGAGCACGTACCGCGCTGTTCAACTGGCTTCTCGCCAAAAAACTCGGCGGGACTTTCATTCTCCGTATCGAGGATACCGATGTAGCCCGTTCCACGCAGGAGTCTGTCGACGCCATTCTGCAGGGGATGGAGTGGCTTGGCCTGGACTGGGACGAAGGGCCGTACTACCAGTCGGAGAACTTTCCCCTTTACAAGGAGAAGGTCCAGGAACTTCTCTCCGAAGGGAAGGCGTACCGATGCTACTGTACTTCGGAAGAGCTTGAAGCGAAGCGCGAGAAAGCGCTCGCAGAGGGGAGAAAACCGAAATATGACGGCAGCTGCCGCAATCTTGCCGGAACTGTCCCTGACAAGCCCTTCGTGATCCGGTTCAAGGCCCCGCAGGACGGGGTCACCGCCTTCAATGATCTCATCAAGGGACCGATATCCTTCAACAACGAGGAACTGGACGACCTGATCATCCAGCGGAGCGATGGCACTCCGATCTACAATTTTGTCGTTGTCGTTGATGATGCCAGTATGGGCATAACCACGGTCATTCGTGGCGATGACCATATCAACAACACCCCGCGGCAAATCCTGCTCTATGAGGCCCTTGGCTATGCTGTGCCAACGTTCGCCCATGTTCCGATGATCCTGGGAAGCGACAAGACGCGTCTGTCAAAGAGGCACGGTGCGACGAGCGTGATGGCGTATCGGGACATGGGACTTTTGCCTGAGGCGATGATCAATTACCTTGTCAGGCTCGGCTGGAGCTGCGGCGACGAGGAGATCTTCAGCAGGGAAGAGCTGATAGAAAAGTTTTCCATCGAAGCGGTCGGCAAGTCCGCCGGGGTGTTCAATCCCGACAAACTGCTCTGGCTGAACGCCCACTACATCAAGAACGGCGATCCTGAACGGCTGGCCGGGCTGCTGCTCCCTTTTCTGGCCGAGCGCGGGGTTGATCCTGCCACCGGCGGGCCGGTGCTCCAGGCAGTTGTCAAAACACTTCAGGAGAGGGCAAAGACGATGCTGGAGATGGCAGACGGCGCTGTCTTCTACTACACTCCGGAGCTGAATTATGATGAGGAGTCCGTAGCCAAGCATATCAAACCGGAGACCTCCGGTTTCCTGAAGCGTCTGTCAGCTGCCCTGGCTGCTGCCCCCGCTTTCGGTCACGACGCCATCGAAGCGATATTCAAGGAGGTCTGCGCCGAGCTGGGGATCAAGATGGGGCAGATCGGGCCTGCGGTGCGGATTGCGCTGTCAGGCGGGACCGTTTCTCCGAGTATCTATGAAGTAATGGAGGTGCTCGGCAAGGAAGAGACCTGCCGTCGTCTGGATATTGCCATCGCCCGTTTTACGGCAGGGCAGGGGTAGAAATCGGTTGACAAGCGCAGGGCCTCTAAGGTAAAAACATACTCCGTCGCGGGAGTAACTCAGTGGTAGAGTGTCAGCTTCCCAAGCTGAAGGTCGCGGGTCCGAATCCCGTCTCCCGCTCCAAAAAAATCAAGGACTTAGCCCATACGGTTAAGTCCTTTTTTCTTGCCTCGGTGGCTTTTGTTTCCGTTTTTGTTTCCGTTTGGCGAGAAAAACACCCAGAAAAAATGTGAGCTAGCCTGAATATCTTTGAAACCCGAATCCTTCTACAAGGTCATCCGCACTACATTTCACCTGAACTAAGCTATCTACTATTCGCCCACAAACGTACTGAGCAGCAACTCGAAAAATTACTCGCTTCGACCTCGCATTTTCTCTCACTTGTTTCCGTTGTATCCGTTTTTGTATCCGTTTTAAGGATAAAGCTCATAAAAACAGTTATATAGCGTCAGTTTTTTCGGGCACTGGCGTGCGGGATAAAAAGCAGTATCTTTGAAGCTGTTTTGTATGTAATGCAATTTACGCTTGAAGAAGTAGATTGTTTCACATAGAATGCATTTATGCTATTCGAGATCGGTGAAGAAATACGCAAAGAGCGCAAGCGCCGGAAGATATCCCAGGAAAAGATGGCGAAGGACCTGGAGATGAGCCGCACTACGATCAGCCAGATCGAATCGGGAACCGTCCAGGAAATCGGCGTCCGCAAGCTGATCAGGATACTGGAGTATCTCAATCTGGAATTCCGGGTGCGACCAGCAGGGGTGCCGCCGACTTTGGATGAGCTGAGGGGCGAGAAGTGAGTGCTAATGCTTTGGCTGTATGGGCCGCTGGTTACCGGGCCGGTCTTCTGGACCGGACTCTGGACCAGCGCCAGTATGTCTTTGCCTACGATCAGTCCGCAGAGTCACCGGACGCCCAAGTGTCGCTTACCATGCCGGTGCGCTTGGAGAGCTGGTTGAGTCGCGATCTCCACCCGATATTCCAGATGAACTTGCCTGAAGGAGCGCTGCTGGAGATTATTCGACGCGCAATTGCAAAGCTGACCGGTGAGGATGATTTGACTATCCTCCGTGTTGCCGGCGGCAACCAGATCGGTCGCAACCGGTTTTCGCTGCCGGAGGATTCGGCTCCTGGCATCGTGGAAACTTCCGAATCGCTGGAGGATCTTTTATCCTACTCTGACACGGAGGAACTATTTCACGACCTGGTATCCAAATACGCCCTCCGATCCGGGGTGTCTGGCGTGCAGCCGAAGGTCATGCTGGATGCGACTGAACGGGGAACCACCACTGTTGGCGGTTATATCGTGAAATCCTGGGGGACCGACTATCCCCAACTGGCTGCGAACGAGTTCTTGTGCATGACCGCGGCGCAGCGGGCAGGTTTACCGGTACCCGAGTTCCATCTATCGGAAAATGGCGGACTGTTCGTGATGAAGCGGTTCGATATTGCCGCTTCTGACGGATCTCTCATAGGCTTCGAGGATATGTGCTGCCTACAGGCCTTGGGTACCGCCCAAAAATATAACAGTACCTGCGAACGAGTTGCACGGACCATCAAGGATTTCGTGTCGGGAGAGTTCCTGCAGGGGGCCCGTGAGCAGTTTTTCGCCTCTCTCGTACTATCCTGTATGATAAGGAATGGCGATGCCCACCTGAAGAATTTCGGTGTGCTGTACGAGCGACCCGGGCAACCGGTCAGATTGGCACCTGTATATGATATGGTGACGACAGTGGCCTACATCCCTCGGGATGTCCCTGCATTGTCACTGGCCGGCACCAAGAAGTGGTGGCCACGGAAGGTTTTGGAGAAGTTTGCCGTGATTCACCTGGCATTGCCGGTCGGGAAGGTAGGGCATATTTTCGAAGAGGTGGCGGAGGCGGTGAACGATACTCGGGGCATACTGACGACGTACATGGAGGATCACCCTGAGTTCCGGGAAGTGGGAGGCCGGATGCTGGCCGCTTGGAACGAGGGAGTGACGGCAACCTTATCAACGTAAGTCATTTCCTATTGGTGGCTTCTTGCGCGGAGCCCTTTTCCGGTGGGGGAGACCCAAGGCCTCCATTTCTTTCGCTGAAGAAGGATAGATTGTAACGGTTCTCTTGGTCATAACAGTAATTATTGTTCACAATATAATTATCGTTAAAATGTGTGGCAAAATTGCAGAGGTTGAATTGTGGCAACATTCAACCAGGCTACGCTGATACCTCCAGGAGCATTATAGCCCGCACCCCGCCTCCAGTCGCACCAGCATAAGCCCAAAGTTATGACTCACCTTGAGATTCCTGATCGCGTCTTCCATGCTTAACCCATATCCTCGTACGGTGCTGTTCTCAATCTTCTCGGCACGGTAACAGAGTTCTCCATCATCCCAGATCACGTTAGCTTCCAGCTTTTTTGATGGGCATTGAGGCGGGTGTACATAGTCAGGGTATCCCTTGAGCTTGAGCATCTTCACATAGCATCCGGGAAAGTCCCGCCGTACGGCATCCAGCACCGGCCCATCGGCGTTTTCTCTGATGGCATATCCAGCGTCCCAAATGTCGAACTCCCAGCCGGCGCACCATTTGGCAAAGGAGAGCGACCGTCTGGAGAGGTAGGTTGCCATTACTGGGGGTACGGAGTTCTTTGCCGGTCGGCCACGTTTTCCCTGGTTGATGACCCTGTGTTTTACGAGAACAGCGTGGGCATAGTCAGCTTTTTTGGAACCGATGATCCTGGTGATTTCGACAACGGAGAACCCCTTTCGGTAAGCATTGCGGATGTGGCCCTCGACCTGGTTGAAGAGTTGCTGATGTCCGGATAGAACATGGAAGCGATAAGCAATGATAGCGTTCTTTGATGGCATGGTGCGAGCCTTCCTAAAGTCTGTTATAGATCACATTTATTTCATAAATGTATATAGAGAAATTCCCTGACGATTCGCTTCCGATTTGATCCATTTTAGTACGCTTTTCCGGGTATGTTTTGGTTTGCCCTTTTGGGGGGAAATATGGCGCCATCATTTCTCAAGACAGTCCAGTTTCCCCCGTGACTACTTCAGGATTTTTTCCATAACATCACAACAAGAGTCTTTTGCCAGGTTGGAGGTTGGTGATGGGAAATCGTTCCGTGCCTTGGGAACTGAATCCTGGGGTTGTTCAACCGGATTAGCTTTATGTGCTGGCTGCAAAGATGACGCATTGTCTCGGCACATGAGGTCGATCACCTGTACCCCCATCTCCGATGCGATAAAATACTTAAGCGCCTCGTGGGTGAATGCAGCCTGCTTCCGGCTTTTGCGCAACAGCGAGAACGCTTCGACGATGACCGGATCATATGTATTTAGCTTAATTGTGAATTGGGGCATAACATGCTCACTTCCCGCCGGCAAGCGATAGGAAACCCCTGGCGTTGGCAAATTCAGGCTCCGGAAGAATAATGACTTCGATGTTTTTGGTCGGGAATCCTTCCTTGAGCAGTGCGGCGCCACCACCGAACAGCAGCACCCGATCAAAATCCGCATGCATCCCTACGTGTGCCTGCAATTCCCCCTGAACATCCCTGATGATATGCTCGATATAAGCGACGCCTGCTTCGTGAATATCTTTGGTGACATCGTGCCGCTCAAAGCCATATTGGAGATAGCCTTTCTCAATCAGGAAGGCTATCTCGACAGGAGTGAAGGTTCCTGATGGAGCAAGGCTCTTGATGCGTGGAAGTAGGAAACTCGTTGCCATCTGATGGACCCCGCGTTTGTTGAGGGTCTTGCCGTGGATGATCTGTTTCCGTTGGGGGGAGAACAACGTGAAGATGATGGTGTTGAATCCGATGTCGATGCCTAGCACGTTCCCCGTTGGTCGTTCATCCAACTTGTCCAGGTAATCCCTGAGTCCGCCGAGACCCTGGGGGAATATGGCGACTTCCTTGACCGCGCCGCCGGTCAACGACTTTGCCAGAGCAGGGACCGCTCCGCCTTGTCTGTGTTGCTCTTGCCAGAAGGAATATGGGAGGCCAACGGCAAGCAATAAGTCTCCTTCGGTCGCTGCCACCTTTTGGCAATGTTCGACGAAAACCGGATAATACCTTACCAGTTCTTCCATCGTCTTCAGATAAGAAGAACCGGATGACAACAGCGCTTCTTCCCCTATAAGCAGATTCTCGCCGTTGTAACTGAATGCGGAAACTGTCCTTCCCTTACGCCCGCTGTATATCCACTTCGCCGATGAAAATCCGAGATCACAAACCAGCACGTCCATGAGTATCTCCTTTTTGGTGCAGATTATGGGAGATTCAACCCCCCTGCATATATAATCACGAGGGGGGGAAGGTGAATGGACACCAAAGTGGTGCATTTTTTGGTAAAAAGACACCAACGTACCGATAATGGCGCCAATTATGGCTTTGAAACAGTACCCAACATTGGATGCTTGATGCCGGATTCCAAAATGGAACCATTTATGGCGCCATCAAAGGAAAACTTGCTAGCGCAGCCGACTGGGATCGATGGTCCCCTTCATGACAAGACCTTTGAGCCGCTTATTCGCCCTGCCGAGGATGTCACGGACGTTTGCGACTGAACACCCGAGACGCTCGGCAATCTCGTAATTGGAAAGCCTGCCTTCATCCGCAATCCCCAGGGACATGTAGAGAATTTGCTGTTCCTTCTCGGTGAGGAAATGAGAGACAGCGCGAAAGATTGCCTCGATGTCGGGTTTCTTTCTCCTTCTCTTCGTGCGCTGCTTCATGGAGATAGTATCGATGTCAACCGAACAGAGGTGTGAAGGCACTGAGTTCGAGCCATTTGATTTGTCGTCGGGATTTGGAGTGAATAGGCTTACCTGCCTGCGGAAGATTTTCCAGAATGCCGCTTCAAATGCGATTTCCTTTGCTTTGACGCGCAGGGTGGCAATCATTGCTGCCTCGAAAGCTTCCTGCATGTAGTCGCACTCTTCGTACGGCGAAAAGTAGCGATACTTGACAAAATTCCCCTTGATGACCGCTTCATTGTTTCTGACCCATTCAACCGCCATTAGAAAATCCATATTTTCTCCTTAAAAATAAAAAAAGCCGGCCGCGGAGAGACGAACTCCGATGACCGGCTTTGCCATAGCTCTAGGTACAGAGCCTGGCCGTGCCAGGATGAGATCAGGTGTTGGGATTCAGCGAACTAAATCCAGATGATGAGCTGCCTTGGTCCGGAATTAGACGCACTGGCCCCTGCTGCATATTTTTTGTGCAGCAAAGCCAACTTTTTAATTAGGATCTACGAGAGGGACTTACGTCAGCTTCACGCCAAGGCATGAAGCAATGCGGATTATGTCCTCTGGTGAAGCGCTCTTTCTCAGATGGTCTTCAACTCTTCTCCGGATTCTCACGGTGTCCCACTCGGGATGAATCTGGATTCCGCATATTCGGATCGAACCATTCTCAGCTATTGAAACAGCCCGGTCCCGGCACGCCTGCTCTATGTCGTTGGTGTTTGGAACACCGTTGACGAGAGCGTATTTGCCCTCTGTACATGTGATTGTCTGTCTTGTTCGCCGTAGATACGAAAAGACGGTTTTCATTGCTTCATTCGGGAATAAGCACTTCATCTTTCTTCCTACCAATCAATCGAACGCTCCTTTATTGGTTAAAAAAGGTTAGATAATGGTTAGATGGTTGTGGATAACTTTGTAACCTCCAGAAAGTCTTAGCTTTCCAAAAATATGCCAGTCGGTCTAAGGTCAATGGTCTGGTAAGTCAAAGGTCAATAAAAGAGTCGGTCAAAAGTCAATAGTAGTAGGTCAAAGGTCAATATCGGGTCGGTCATAGGTCAATATCCGGTCGGTCAAAGGTCAATACCTTCTTTTGACCACAACCAGGTCCTCCTTGAACTCCCACGTTTCCAGGAAGCCGATCTTGCCGAGCAGGTCGAGAGCCTTCTTCAACTCGACTTTGAAATGCTTCGTGGACATTTCCGATCCGCAAAGCTGCACCAGGGTGGCAAGCTTCACCGGGTACGGTTGACGGTGGCTCGCCCAGTAGCCAAAGAGTTTCGAGGTAATGCCATCGGGCAGGGACTTTCTGAGCTCCCAGTTCATTCGAGTCAGAAACTCCTCATCGAACAGAAGCCGCATTTCTTCGCCGACCCAAACCTGCCATCGCGGCAGATTCTCGTTTTGCTCGTTTCGGGACCTGAACTTGAGAATCAGCGATACACTGATGAAGCATCCCAGGCGCTTCGATTGGATCCGTATTGCCGTTGCCTGCATGCGACTGAAGCAGATGCGGAGCCTCTCATAGCTCTGTCCCTTGATCGGCCACCCAAGCGTCTTGACAAAGGAGTAGGGGGTGAACTCGACACACTCGCCGAGTGGGAGCTTTTTTATCAGATGCATGAGATGCAGCCACACGAGCTCATCGTCTTGACGCAACTCCTCACCGCGGTAGATGACCTGTCCGTCGCCGATCAGGGCAAGTTCAATTTCCTTCATGAACATCCGTGGCTGCTTTCGGTTGCGACAATTGAAAAGTGCCGATCTCAGGATTTCATTCGGCATTGCCCTTTGTCCTTCCGGCCAGTCAGGAAGGTATTTCGGCTTGGAGGCGAGACTTGCCAGTATCTGCTCAAATGATTCGCTCATACCGGATGCGTTGGAATTGAAACGGAGGGAACCGGCTATTTGAGGACGGGATTTATCATGCAACCGACACCTCCTT
>JBGQLM010000072.1:0-22351 GCA_041500085.1 Geobacteraceae bacterium | reverse complement strand
GTGGTGGTTCAGGTAGCCGGACTTATTGCAAGGCGTATTGTCTGTTATCCGATCGTAGGTGAGATGGTTCTTCAGGGGAATAGATACGGATTGATCCGTTTCGGTTCCCGACTCGATGTATACATGCCGAAAGGGTCAGATATAAAGGTCAAACTCGGCGAGAAAACCATTGCGGGAGAAACAGTTCTGGGAATTATTCAATGACCGAGCATCAGTCAAGTCGCTCCGAAAGCATGCGTAAAGGGATTTATATCCTTCCCAACCTCTTTACGACCGGAAGCCTTTTCGCCGGTTTTTACGGCATTGTTTCCGGGATTAATAGCGATTATCGGACAGCTGCTATCTGGATTCTGGTCTCTGCTGTTTTCGATGGTCTTGATGGAAAGGTTGCAAGAGCAACCGGGACAACCAGCAAGTTTGGAGTCGAATATGATTCGCTTGCCGATCTGGTAGCTTTTGGTGTTGCTCCGGGTCTGCTAATGTACTTGTGGGCACTGAAACCGTTTGGTCGATTGGGTTGGCTTGCTGCTTTTCTTTTTGTTGTATGCGGCGCGCTCCGGCTTGCACGGTTTAATGTCCAGGTCGACACGGTAGAGAGCAAGCGTTTTATCGGCCTGCCAATTCCTGCAGCTGCAAGCATGGTCTCGGCTACGATACTTTTCTTCCACCATATGGGGTGGGCCAGTTCCTATAAGAAGCTTGCCATATTGATTCTGATCTATCTCCTCGCTTTTTTGATGGTCTCGAATATCAAGTATTACTCGTTCAAAGATCCCGAGATGATAAAGAAGCAACCCTTCGGTTTTCTCGTGCTTCTGGTTCTTCTGATTATTGTTATAGCTGCAGAGCCGGCCATCATGATGTTTATTCTTTTTTGCTGCTACATTCTTTCCGGCCCGATAACTTTTCTTGTTTCATTACCAAGGCGCAGAAGGCTTGAAAAGGCCATTCATAAAGGGCATGAGTCGGTTACGGATGATGGCCCTGGCAGTAAGGTGTAAGATGTGGCATCATAAAATTACTTGACATTAATCACGTGTCTTCTCTATCATAACCAAAATCATAAAGGCAATGAAGAGGAGTAGTAGTCTTAACTCTTATCCCAGAGAGCCGGTGGGTGGTGCAAACCGGTATAAGAGCAGATGAACTCGCCTTGGAGCCGCTCCGGTGAATCAAGTAAGCGGAGACGTGAAGCCGACGTAAAAGGCAAATTGAGGCCGGACTGGAGTTGCAGTCCGGTGAAAAAGGGTGGTATCGCGAAGACTTAATGCCTTCGCCCCTTGATTTGGGGCGGAGGCTTTTTTTTATTGTTGGTAGCATTTAAGGAAATCTGTGGAACAATTGAGCAGGCAGAGCAGGATAAACAAAGGGAGGAACTGAGACAATGGCAAAAACAGAGGTACTGAAAACAATCAAGATATTTGACACAACGCTGCGGGATGGCGAGCAGGCGCCCGGCAACAGCATGAATATTGAGGAGAAACTCCGAATAGCCAAACAACTGGAAAAACTCAGGGTTGATGTTATCGAGGCAGGCTTTCCGATTGCTTCTGAAGGTGATTTCGAGGCTGTCAAAAAAATCGCCATGAGTATCAAAGGACCTGAAATTGCCGGACTCTGCCGCTCCAGCATAAAGGATATCGACAGGGCCTGGGAAGCGCTCCAGTATGCAGGCGCACGCGGAAGAATTCATACCTTCATCGCCACTTCCGACATCCATATGAAGTACAAGCTGCAGATGGAGCCGGCCAAGGTTCTTGAAGCTGCTGTCAAGGCCGTAAAACGGGCAAAAACATATACACCGAATGTCGAGTTCTCCTGTGAAGATGCCGTGCGCACCAGGCTTCCTTTCCTTGCCGAGGTCGTAGCTGCGGTGATTGATGCCGGCGCAACAACAGTGAATATTCCTGATACGGTCGGCTATACTATTCCTTTTGAGTACTTCAACATTATTAAATATCTGAAGGATAATGTGGCAAATATCGAGCAGGCAGTTATATCGGTCCACTGTCACAATGATCTTGGCCTTTCTGTCGCCAATTCAATTGCTGCCGTTCAGGCAGGAGCCGGCCAGGTCGAGTGTACCATCAACGGCATCGGCGAGCGCGCCGGCAACTGTTCGCTTGAAGAGTTCGTCATGTCTCTCAGAACCCGTCACGACATCCTGCCGTTCAGGACAAATGTCGTCACCGAACAGATAATTCCGACCAGTCGCCTCCTCTCCACCATTACCGGTATCATGGTGCAACCGAACAAGTCGGTTGTCGGTGCCAATGCTTTTGCTCACGAAGCCGGGATTCACCAGCACGGCATGATGATGGACAAGTCTACTTACGAAATCATGACCCCGGAATCGGTCGGACTTAAAACCAGTTCACTGGTTTTAGGCAAACATTCCGGTCGTCATGCCTTCAAAAAGAGGCTGGAAGAGCTCGGCTACGAGCTTGACGAAGCTGCTCTTAACAAGGCTTTCGATCGGTTCAAGTCGTTGGCCGATCTGAAAAAAGAGGTTTTCGATGAAGATCTTGATGCCATAATGACCGAAGATATAATGCAGGCAGATGAGAAGTTCAGGCTTGATCACATTACCGTGACTTGTGGTTCATTCGCGGTTGCGACTGCTACCGTGCAGATGATGATTGGCGGTGTCCCGGTTCGAACGGCCGAGCTTGGTGACGGTCCGGTCGATGCTACGCTCAAGGCAATAAAGAAGCTGACAAAATGCAAGGCGAAACTGCTCACTTATAATGTCGGAGCGATAACCAGTGGTACCGATGCTCAGGGCGAAGTTACAGTTAAGGTTTCAGAAGGAGACAGGACTGTTACGGGGAGGGGCTCATCGACCGACATTATCGAAGCATCCGCAAAGGCATTTATAAATGCTCTTAACAGGCTGGATGTAATGAAGGAAAGGTTTGAGGATAGAAACGTCTTATAGGGCTTTCTGCAGATAGTATTTCCGGCCGGCTTGTCTGAAGATCAGATGAGCCGGTTTTTTATCTTCCTGCCGTTCCTGCAGCAGACCATGGAAAGTCGCGCAGGTGTTCGGCAAGCTCTTCCCTGCTGTACCGGTTTATTCTCCGGGTTGCCAGGATTATCGACATGGAAGCGGGAAGCAGCATCGCAAAAAAACCGGATACCGCGATTGTCATCTGATTTATCCGGATGGCTATGACAAGGTTGAAAATTATAACCGAGAGATAGAGCAGGACAGGGAACAGACTGTTTCCAGGGAAGGAGCATACTCCAGCTGACGGCGTTGTCCCGATTTCCCGCCTTCCTGCAAGCCTTTGCAGAATAAAGATCATCAGTCCGCTGACTATGAACCATCCGGCATAGTTTGTCAGTGGCACTCCGAAATGATGTCCTGCCTCCCTGTATCCGTAAATCTCCCCAAGGAACCAGTGTCTTCCCTGAAGCGCAACCGGATCAATGATTATATCAAGATATGTCTGCAGGAGTGATCCGAGAAAAAGAGCGGATGCGGATCGCCGGATCGACAATGTTTCGAGAAGGATAAGGTTCTTTCGGGCGAATTTGAGCGGTGACAGGATGAAAAGCGCTGTTGCATAACTGCAGTAACATAAAAAAACGTAAGAGAGCGAGTCGAAAAACGGTACTCCGGCTATCCAAAGCTCTTGAGAGCTGGTTCTGTCAATGTAGTAATACCATCCGTATGGAAAACCGGTATTTATTGATGAAAATTCAGATGCAAAGGCTGTCAGGTAGCCAAGGAAAGTGAAGGCGGAAACTCTTTTCCAGCCAAGATGTGGCACAGAAACAATGAGGTAGGCGGCAAAGAATGCAAATACGTAGGGTCTCATGCTGACAGTTCCTGCAGCCAGTTGCAGCACATCATTCATCAGAACAGAGTCCCGATAATGCTTCCGAGCACCGAGATCGGCCCGGTGTCTCCAATCCCTTCAGCAGCTTTTTCAACCTTCTTCATTGTAGCCGTTGTGTCACGGTACAGCTTGTCTTCGTTGACAAGTTTTCCGAGAGTCCCTTCCCCGGAGTTTATCTTCCTTGTAATTTCGCTCAGGTTCTTGGTGGTGTCCTTGAGGTCCTTGTAGACTTCTTCGTTATTGACAAGCTTTCCTAAAGTTCCCTCTCCTTTGTTGATCTTTGAAGCAATATCATTGATCTCCTTGAAACCGGAGTTCATGGTTCCTGCGGCATTTTTCATGTCTACAACAGCTACTTTGACGTCGTTATAGAGTGACGGGTCGTTGACCAGTTTCCCGATTGTCCCTTCCCCTGTGTTGATTTTGGCAGAAATAGAGCTGATGTTTTCTCCTGCACTTTTCAGGGTTGTATATAGATTCTTGTCATTAAGAAGCATAGCGAGAGAACCTTCGCCACTATCTATTTTTGCAGTGATGCTTTTGAAGTTGGCGATGCCTTGAGCCAGATTGCTTCTGTTGTCGTCCAGAATCAGTGCGATCTTCTTCATGACAACATTCTGGTTTTTGTTGAGTTCGTCAATCAGTACCTTGGCATCTTTTACGGCATCACTAACGTTATCTACTATGACATCTATGTTTGCAGTGTCCTTTCCTTTTACCTCCCCACCTTTTTCAAGGAGTGGAGCGTCCTTGGAGCCAAAGGAGAGACTCAGGAACTGACCTCCAAGGAGATTGGTCAGCCTGAGGCTTGCAACAGTATCTTTCTTGATTTTCGTATCAGCCTGTACTTCAAAAATGATTTCGACATTTGCATCACGTACGATTATCTCGGTAATTCTCCCTACATTTACCCCGGCAAGCCTTACCGGGTCACCGACTTTCAGACCAGTGACTGTGGATAGATATGTCTTGTAGGATGCTTTATGGTCGAAAGGATTCCATTTTTCTCCGACCTCGAGCATGGTTCCTAAAATAATCAGAGCAAGCAGGAAAAAGAGGCCTACTTTCCTCTCTGTTGAATGGGCCATCTGGCTCTCCTTGATTCAATCTACATTAACAAGCGTGTCAGGACATAGTCTGCAACAAGTATCAACATGAACGACCAGACAACGGACCTTGTCGTTGAGCGTGCAATTCCACGAGGACCGCCACTTGTTGTAAATCCTATATAGCAACAGACAAGGGCGACAATCCCCCCGAATGTTACTGCTTTGATCAGGCCTATGCCGATCTCTTTAAGTTTGAGTGCATCGTGAAGGCTATCGTAATAAATCCAGTAAGATACGAATATCTGGGGATGAAAGTTGCTGATCATTGCTCCGCCGGCAATCCCGACCAGATCAGAGTAAATTACGAGAGCAGGCATACAGATCAGGCAGGCAATGAGGCGCGGCATTGCGAGATACCTGACCGGGTTTATATCGAGAGTTTTCAGGGCATCAATCTCTTCATATACCTTCATAACACCTATTTCTGCAGCCATTGCCGAACCTGCCCTGCCGGCAACGAGGAAACTGGTCATGACCGGGCCGAGCTCTCTTACCATGGAATGGCCGACAATAGCTCCGATAATGTTCTGCCCACCGTATTTATTCAGTTCAACTCCGGTCTGGAGAGCAAGAACCATCCCGACAAAAAAAGCCATTACAGAAGCGACAGGAAGTGTTTCATAGCCGATGATCAGCATCTGGGTAGCTATACTGTTGAGATTTCGCGGTGCTTCGCGAAAAAAATACAGTGTCTGCCACAGGAGAACCATCATCTCTCCGATAGTTGTCAGGAATAAATCGGTTTTCTTGGCTATGAATTTATTCAATGAGTAATCTCTCTGTCATTCTGTGGAACCGGTTTGCTTTGCCAGCTTAAATCGAAAGGGATCCATAAAACTGATAATGCGCGCTTGTCGCCATTCTCGGTATAATTTATGAGCCCTTTGAGAATCTGGGTTTCTCCAAATGATGGAGCACTTCTGTGTCTGAAAAGAGGGAATATCTCCCATCCGGAAGATTCTTTTTTCTTGTCGTGCCAGTACAAGTTCCAGAGAATGGAGAGTTGAGTATCCCCCTTGTCATTCCACTTGTGAAGATAAAGCCGCCATAATGGAGCCCAGAGCTTGTCTATCCCGTCTCTGTCCAGTATCGGCTCAACAGGTGCTGGGATTGAAAGAGTGCTCTCGCCGTCAGTATCCCTGTTATACAGAAATAGAGGCCACATCGTTGTTCGCTGGCGCTCTTTGTCATCCTGCGCCCAGCTTTCGACTTTATTTGAGAACAGGAAAAAAAGCATTCTTTCCCTTGTCTGTCGATATTGAGGCGACTGCATGGTATCTGTCTCATACAAGGGCCAGAGGTACCAGCTTTTCGTGGAATCTTCCGTAACCTCATCAGAGTAAAATGGAAGAAACCTGATAACGTTACGCTTTTTACCGGATACCGTCAACCAGAATGGCCAGAAGTAGTCCCGTTCCTTCTCCTCGATTTCTGTGTCGGCGGAGTATCCGAAAAAAGGCCAAAGCCAGGTGCGCGAGGTGCTGTGAGGAGTGTCGTAGGAGGCGTATAACGGAAAGATGCTGAATCGTTCTGAAATTGCATCGCCGGAAACTGCGCGTTTTTCCTTGGAAAATATCGGCCATAAGAAAAACATGCTGCTGTAGACTCCCTCTTTGGCTGCCTGCCCGTAGAGCGGCCATATCCGGAACCCGGACTCGTTTTCCCCGGAAGTTACGGAGAAGAAAGGCCAGAGGAAATTATAGTTTGTGGTCTTTTTCAATACCGTTCGTCCATAGAGAGGGAAAAGGATATAGTGATATTCGTCCCTCCAGAATCGTCCATAGATATCGCCATAAATCGGGAAAAGGGAGGTGTATGAACCGTACTTTTTTGACTCGCCGGAAATGAAGAACGGAAAGATCATGGACTGGCGCTCTTTTTCTTCCGGTTCACTCTTGCGATAAATGTTTTTCTGAAAAATCTGGAGAAACTCGATTTGGTCAACATCCGGAGTCGTCTCAGTTGAGGCAAGAGGATACAGGTAGTAGGAAAAGCTTCTTGTTGCGCTACTGTCCCGGGAGTTGTGGATGAGCGGCCTGAATGCAAAAATATTGTCAGTTGGCGTGCTGTCGAAGTTCATCAGGGGGCCAAGAATTGACAGGGATGAAGTTTTCTTTGCAAAATCCTTACGATAATCTATGAGAGGCCAGAAAGTGAAAATTTCCCCCGGAGAGGAGTCGCTCCGGTCAGTAGCTGCAATGAGCTGATTTGCCGGTGAGATCAGAAATGTCAGCACAAATGTAATGAGAACCTTTATTAGCAAATTGCCATCCGATAATACAGATTAGATCAATTCACAATATATGCTAAAAAAGTGATGTGTCAAACAGGAAAGATAGCGTTGGAAGCGGCTCTGACGGTCTGCGTTATTTTTCGGAAAGCCTGGTGATCTTAAGAGGGTCACATTCTGTGATGATCGATTTTTCATCAAAGCGAAGTTGATTAATGGAAAATACGCCTACCGGGGTATCTTTGCCCTTTACGATGACTCTTTCCAGACCATTTATCTCCAGTCCGGTAAGAGATCCGTCTGTGATGGCAGGACGTAGTCTGTCGACTGTGTACTCTGTTATGAGTATAGGCACGTCGTATCTGCGGGTAAGCCCTTCAACTCTGGCGCCAAGATTAACATGGTCGCCTATGACCGTATAATCCATCTTCTCGCCTTCAGCGCCGATATTACCGACAATTGCATCGCCGGTATTGATTCCTATTCCTGACCGGAGAGGCTCCCTTCCTGCGGCCTCCCAGCTGGCTTTAAGATCATTCAGCCTGCGCTGCATCTCCAGAGCGCAGCGCACTGCGCGTTCAGCATGGTCTTCCTGCTTCATCGGGGCTCCCCAGAAGACAACTATTGCATCGCCGATGAACTTGTCCAAAATTCCTTCCCACTTGAGAATTATCCGTGTCATTTCACCGAGATACTCGTTAAGGATTGCTACAACTTCTTCAGGCTCGTGATTTTCCGAGTAGGTGGTAAAACCCTGCACGTCTGAGAAAAGAACAGTAATCTCTCTTTTCTCACCCCCGAGCTTTGCCATTTCGGGATTTTTGATCATCTCGCTGACGAGTCGCTCAGTGACATAACTTGAAAACATGGCCCTGATCTGCCGTGACTGCTTCTCTTCGGAGAGCAGCTTAAAGACAGTTCCTACAGTTACCAACACAATAAGATTTGCCGTAGGTGTGACAAAATTCAGCCAGATATCATGCTTTATAAGCAGGTAACAGGTAAGGAAAAAATAGATTCCGATCAGGCCGAAGCCCAGTACTACTCCCGGTTTAGCCTTAAGTCTCGGCAGAAAAATAACAAGGATCACTCCTGTTATCAGAATAACTGCAAGCTCGGAAAATCTTGGGCTTTTGGTAATGAAGTCATTGTTAAGAATGTTGTGTACCACGGTCGCGTTCTTCTCTACACCCGGAAAGTTGGCCGAGAAAGGGGTGACTTTCTGGTCAAAAGTCGCCAAGGCAGAAGTGCCCAGGAGGATGATCCTGTTCTTCAGTACAGCCGGGGAAACCCTGCCTTTGAGGAGATCTACAGCCGAGATGTGCTCGAAGCTCTTCTCCTTGCCCCGATAATTGATAATAACGCGGCCGTAGATATCCGTTTTGATGAATTTCTTGCCAAGCTGGACTCCGGAACCGCCGTACAACTGAGTCTCTTTCATTGACACGGAATTGGCTATTCTTGCAACCTGAAGCGGAAGGGAAGGATAACAGTCATCTCCGTAGTTCACATACATGATATCCCAGCGAAGAACTCCGTCCATATCAGGTATATTCGTGACATGCCCCAATGTTGCCGCCCTGGCTATCACTTCGATCGGAGGGTTCACCTTTTCAGGCTTTTCTGCCCACCTTTTCCAGTCAATTCCGGGGACAGAATTGACCTCCATGAAGGCCGAATCCCATAGGAAGTCAGGGGCATTTGGCGTTTCGCCCTGTTTTGTTTCAGAATTTTCGGTAAGAAATGCAGTCGCCTGCACGACATTACCGGCTTTTTTTATCGCCTCGGCGAGCTTCCGATCCGACCTGTCATCTTCTGGTTCGGAATACATTATGTCGATGCCGATAGCTTTGGGCTTGCCGGAAGAGATTTTGCTCACCAGTTCACCCTGAACTGCTCTTGACCAGGGCCAGCGCCCTATTTCAGCGATGCTTTTTTCATCGATAACCACAATTGCGATTTCTTTAGTAGAAGGCTGTTTTTCGAGGAGATTCCGGAGGTGGAGTCTAATGTCCAGGGTTTTGCTTTCGATATGCTCACGGATAAAGTCCGGATCATAAAACTGTATGAGCAGGAAGCTTGATATTGAGACCAGTGCCAGCAGATAAAACGGCAAATTCTTTTTCATTGTCCTGGAACGCCTATGTTTATATTAACTCTTCTGGGCTGAACGATCGGCTGCTGGGTTATAGGTGGCATGGTCGGGATCAGCGGCGAAGTGGGTGTGCTGAACAATGTCTGGCCGCCGCCCCCGCCTGTCTGGCCGGATGGCGAGTTTCCTCCCGAAGTCGAACCGTTTTCTTCTGAAGTCCCACCCGAAGAGCCCCCTGATCCGCCTGGAGAGCCACCTTCCTGACCGCCGGAGTTATCGGATGAATTGCCGTTCCCTTGCGTTGCTCTTCGGGCATTGTCGAGTTCAGCCCGTGGAGCCGGAACGGGAGGCGGAGGAGGCTCATTGGCACGGACGATTACCATGGTTCCGGGAGTAAGTATCACCTGCCCCGCAACAGTGCTGACCACGTTCCTGATCTGAACATTCCCTTCCAGGCAGATGACTTTCGAGTATGCCTGATTATTCACCTTGCCGACTTCAAAGTAGATGACTGTGCCTCGTGCCGCCGCAACAGCAGTCGGAGTGTGAACTTCGAATTTGGTCTTGCCGACAACCGAGCGCATCTTGCCATCCAGCAGGTTGAAGACCGACTTGCCTTCTTTCCCTTTGGCGTAGATGAACTCCCTGACCACAAGTTTCGAATTGTCGGACATCGTGAGCACACTGTCATCGATAAAGAGGATTTTGGCCCTGCTGGTTTTTGAGGTTGTGATGATGTCACTGGCGAGAACTCCACCTTTTACCAGGGCAGGCAGCTGTGACTTACCCCTCTCTATGGTGGCCGTCCCCCGCAGCTGTACGAACTTACCTATCTGCTGCTCATCGGCACAGGCATTACTGACTGCTAGAGTTGCCAACAGCAAAGAAACAGCCGACTTGATCATTGCTCTGAGTATCATATAGTCACCTTGGTAAAAGTTAGGTAGTCAATTTATAAGCCAAGTCAGAACTTCGCATTAAAGAGGATGCTGGTTATGCTCCTGTCATATTTGAACTCGGGTATATTGCTTCTGTTTGTGCTTGCCGACTCGCTCAGCGAGATGCTGTAGGTATCGCTCAGGTTCTTTGAAACCGACACATTCAATGAATACAGTGTGTCATTACGGGTCTGCCCGAACTGCGGATCTTCAGCCCGGTACTCCTTCCAGTAGACTTCACCGGACAGATCACTCATTAGCCCGAACGGCAGCAGGTATCTGGCTCCCAGGGAAAAGCGCTCTCCATTATAGTCCCATTCGAGTTTGTCTGTCCGTTCAGTGTCGTGATTATAAAGAGCCCATACGGCAAACGAATCGGATATCGGCAAAATCTGAGTCAGCCCGAAAAGGTGATTGGTTCCGTCCCTGTCCGAGTTGTTCGGGAACTGATCGGAGTTGCTGTATCTCGTAATCCTTAATCTGTAGTCCAGAGTTGTCGTTCCCAGCGAATTACTCTTCAGAATCAGGGAAGGAGCGATGCTGTGCGCGGTATCGTATCCGCTCCCGTTCAGTAGGAGGTATTCGAAAGAGTATACCCCTTTAAGGCTTACATTTTTGGTAAACGCGTGCACACCGGAAAGCTCGGCGAGATTCTGCACGATGTCGAACTTTTTCAGCGCAGCATGGATGTTCTGGTAGTAACTGTAGGCGACCCTTGCTTCTGTAGTCTCAGACCTTAGCGGGGTATAGGCAGCTTTCAGGTTTACCAGTGCGCTCCAGTCGCTCTTGCCAGAATAGCCTGCCGGCAGGGGCATATCTCTGCCGTTCAGAATGACATTGGAATCATATTGTCCCCCGGCAAAGATGTTGAGACTCCAGTTTTTCTCCTGGCGGTTTTCGATTTTTTTCAGATACTCCCTTGACTTTTCGGCCAGTTCGCTTTTCGGCGCGAGCTTTATGACCTCTTCGAAGTAATCGGCTGCCTCAGCCGGGACATCCTTGTTGAAGTAGTGCATGCCAAGCTCGAGGTTAAGGCCGGGGTTGTCGGGGTCTTCCATCAAGGAGTGCTTCAGGAATGACTCGGCTTCCTTGTCAGGAGATGTGCGGTTAAGTGCCATACCAAGATAGAAGTTTGCTTCGGGATTGTCAGGGTTTTTCGCAGTGACTTTTCTGAGTATGACGGCACCTTCTTTGTAATTGCTTTTTTTTACGAGTGATATTCCTGTTGCAAGCTCGTTATCGTCACTTTCCGCCGCAGAGATAATCGAGGCTGAGAACATGATAAAGGCGAAAAAGACGCCGGCCAGCATGCATGTCATGACGGTTGTTCTCATATTACCTCAGCCGTAAACACAGGGTTAGGGACAGGCGCTTGAGGGTTAATGGTGTTGCCATCAGCTGTCATCGTTACTATTTCGAACTTTGTCAGGCTAAAGTCGCTGGCCTGCGGGAAAAACCCGGTAGCGATGTCAAGCTGGACCGAGAGCGAATCAGATGGTGTGAATCCGGCGGCATTGATGTAGACGATTCTGAGAGACCCCTTCGCAGTCGGCGTCGCGGCGACATATGAGAGAGCGTTCAAGGTCATCGCCGGATCGGAAGTCCCGACAAGCGTTACGACACTCCGGGCAGGTTCGTTCGTCACGGGGTCGAGTTCAACCGTAACCCCGTACGGGAAGGAGACGACAACTTCCATGGCTCCCACCAAAAGTCCGGATGAAGCCAGCCCGGCTGTCTTCAGAGAAGTCTTCGCTTTTGTCGTTCGGCTGGAACTTGTCCCGGAGCCGCTGCCGCAGCCTCCGAGGATGAGGACAAACAGCAGAAAAACCGCACACCAACTGAATATCCCTTTCAGGTTTGCCATGGATCAATCTCCCCTGATTCATTTCTGATCTAACGAGTAAGCCCTACAATTCTTCGAAGTATTACCAGCACATCCCCAAGGTCTATTTTGCCGTCAGGATGAGGAACGCCGTTGATCATCGGAGAAGCGTCGCCACGGCGCAGCTGCTCAGGCGTCGGGACCGCCTCTCCCATGGCAAATGACAGTGCGATAAGGGCATCATTCATCCTGGGTGTTCCGGTTGTGTTGGCCGAATCCAGAATCCCGTCCGGCAGCGTGAACAGAACCGGGGGCGCATAGATGATATTTCTGGTTGCAATTGCTCTGTTGCCGGCTTCATCAGTTGCAGTTACCACTACCGGCCAGGTTCCTTCACCAGGGAAGGTCAGCAGTTGCGAGAAAGTTCCGTTGGTGACGGTTGGGGACAATGTCTGTCCGTTCAGGCTGATCGTCACTACCACGCTGGTGATGGTGTCGCTGACAGTGCCGGTGATTATCAGGCTGCTTTGTGCTGTAGTGATATCCTGTCCAGGGTTGGTAATGGCCAGTGATGGATTCGTATTGTCGTAGGTGAGCGTACGGGCCGCGTTGGTTGTGTTGCCGGCTAGGTCAGTTGCCGTAATGGCGATGTTGTTAAGACCTGCTGCAAGGTTGACCGTGGCGCTGTAAGCATTGCCAACCATAGAAGCACTCAGCGGTGTGCCGCTGTTGAGTGCTATGGTGGTTGTCGACGTCTTGTCGACTGTCCCTGTGATAAGTGCCACTGGCTGGGCGGTCTTGCTGTTGTCTGCCGGTGTTGTTACGGTCAGCACAGGTGCGGCGGTATCCAGCGTTATGGTTCGGTTGTCGGTTGTGCTGTTGCCGAATGTGTTCGTTGCAATAGATGTTACAGAATTGGCTCCGTCCAGAAGAATGACCGGATAGCTGAAGTTGTTGCCAGTGACAGTGACATTCGCGCCGTTAATGGTCAGGCCGGCTACGCCGCTGGCGTCGGAAACCGTACCGGAGACATTGAGAATAGCATTGTTGGTTATTGTCCCGTTCGCAAGGGTAGAAATCGTCAGTGCCGGACCGGTTGTGTCGACAACCCCATTGCAAGGGACTGCTGAACCGCCATTGATTCCGCCGCAGCTCCAGCTCCAGGGGCCGGTGCCGCTGACAGCCGTTGCCGTACCAATGGAGCAGAGATTTGTGGTCGGTGTCGTTTTGAATGCAGATCCGCTGCTTGTGCCGCAAACGCCGCTGACTACATCAGGCGCGAATGTGGCATCAATGGTGTGACTGGCTGTTACTCCGGTGAAAGAATAACTGCTGATAGGGCCCTGCGGTGTCCCGTCAACTGTTACCCCTGCAATGTGAAACCAGGTGTTCGGGGTGATGGCATAATTGAGAATGCTTCCGATGAGTACGTTGGAAAGGCCGGCAGGCGTAATCGTGCCACCTGTTCCTGCAATTGCCGAGATGGTAAAGCTATCCGAAATGATAGTTGCACCGCTCGAAGTGGACGGAATTTCAGTCCCACCCAACTGCCCCAGGATGACGTTTGTCAGACTGACGCTCGCAGAAGCTGCAGTCAGCACTGTAAAATCGATCGTTGCCAGAATGACCGGAGAACCGCTTACCGGAGCGTTGTTAAAAACCGTTGCTGCGATCAGACCGTTGCCGCTGCGCAGATTCTGGGTGATGGTCTGATCAAAGGCCGGATTGATCGTGGCTGTTACTGCCTGCAGATTGGCCGGATTGTAATTAAAGCCGAACTGGAATCCTCCCAGGTCGGTTACTGAGTCAGCTTCTACTGTCAGCGTAATGGTCGAGCCTGCCAGCGTCGTTGTCGCAGCCGGAGTGACACGCACCTGTACGGCAGCCTGAACCCCTGTTACCAGGGAGAGCAGAACCAGCACTGTCGTAAAGATATGTCGCAGACTACGGAAGACCATTAAAACCGCCTTTGATGATAGTCAGATCATTGGCATCGACGATGCCGTCTCCATTCAGATCCAGATCGCTATTGAAGCATGGACCGACACTGTTTGTTCCCTTGCCACCAACTACCCGCAGGATATCGAGGATGTTCACTCCGCCCGAGGCGTCGACGTCGTTGAGGTTGGCCTGAACAAAGGTCCTTGGTGAGGTGCCTCCGGATGCAGCCGGCACCGTCCGGAAGCGCTCGATGACGCAGCCGCTGCTGCCATGATTCTCGGTCAGTTTCACCCGTTCACCGCCGGACAGGTTGAGAGTCTTCCCTGTTGCGGTCGAAAAGAGGTTGTTGAGATTTAAGTAATCCCTGTTCGGGTCACTGTTAAGCAGCAGCGAAAGGGGAGAGACAGCTGTGCCGTCGAGCAGTTCCACTGTGGAGATGATCGCATCGCGGTTCTCTCCGGCAGGCAGGAACGGCGCCGGAACTTTGAGGATGTCGTTGCCGACCGGTAAGAGGTCCGGGCCTGAGAGTTTGGTGCGGACAATTGCAGCTGCGGTCGCAACCGGAGCTGCCGCTGTGGTGGTCAGATCGGATGTGGACGAGGATGTTACAGACAGCTGGTAGCAGTAGTTTGTTGTGGCGGCAAGACCGGAAACGGTAAAGCGGATGTTGCCGGAGGCCGGGTTCTGCTGCAGGGCTGTAGTAAAGCCGGTGGCCGGTGTGGTGCAATCGGCTGCAAAGAGCGACAGGGCAGGAGTTGACGGCTCGCTGGCCGTAAGGATGACGGAGAACGAACGGGTGGTGACATCGGTCACCCGTTGATTGGATAGTACCGGAACTCCGGCTTCCGCCCAGGCGGAGAAGATCAGGCAGAACAGGGCGATGGACCCTGTCCTGATCCTGCCTACTCCCCGTTCGGGGCGGATTATCTCTTTTTTATTCACCATCTGCTGCTCCAATTTTCTTGCGTTTTAAGCTTTAGCTTTGTCCGCTGGGTACTCTTTTCCTGAGGCGGTGATGTAGGTCACCTTCGATTTGCCGCTCATGCCCCCTTCCACCCGGATCTTGGCCACATACTCGCCGTTGAACTTCGGAAGCCCCATTGCACTCGCAATCGTCTCCGTCACCGTATAGGTAACCACTGCCTGAAGGATGTTGTTGCCGGGACTGAGCGTAACCGTGACCGGCGTTACCGGAGTCAGGATACCATTAACATCGGGAGTGCCGAAGGCCACGCTTTGTACCACTGTCCGCGGCGCGCCGGAGGACGGGATCACATGCACATAGGCCGTGGAACCTTGCGGAATGCCGGTCGCCGCCAGATTGACAGTGGCAGTCGTCGTTCCGGTGGGGAAGGTTATATCCGCATTTCCGGTCGGATTAGGCGGTACGTTGGAGCCATTGACACTGACAATTTTCAATGTCGGATTATTGGGGACGAACACATGTCCGGGAGTCCCGAACGAATACGCCGGATTCGAACGGTCAGTACTCCAGCCGGTGATCGTGTTCGCCTCCAGGCGAATGCGGCCGGTGCCACCACCGCCGCCGCCTTGGTCACATGAGCCACCGCCGCCTCCTCCAATAGCCTGAAGATACGCATTTGAATTCATGGCAAGTGTTTCAGCAACCAGGCGGATGCCGCCGCCGCTCCCGCCGCCGCCGCCGCCACCGCAACCGGAGCCTTGGCTTGTGCCGCCACCGGTGCCGTTGGCAAAAATTCTGGGACCTTCCCAGCTGGCGTTCCCCATCAAAATTGTTCCGGAGGAGGCAATCGTGATCGCGCCGCCTCCTCCGCCACCACCACCGCCATTGAAGCTGGAGCCAGACCTGCCGCCAGCACCGCCGGATCCGCCGATGAGCGGCAGCAGCGCTGGTTGTCCATAGGCCGTCCCGCCGAACACACCGTTTACCCAGCCATAGCCATTAAAACAACTATAACCGACATCACCTCCGGCTGAGCCAAATCCGCCACCGGAACCTCCGTACGGATAGGTTGGATTACCCCAGCAATCGGTGGTGGCACGAGGAGCACTATTGCCACCTCCCGGCCCCCTTCCGGCACCGCCGACAATATATGCTGCCCCTCCGAAGAGTGGCGAAAGACCACCGCGACCGCCATCATAACCGCCGGGGCCGCTGGTTCCCGGTTGTCCGTCATCGCCAAGGTTTCCGTTACCGGCTTCTCCGGAATCGGTGGGGGCGGTCTGGGCGCTGACGTAGACTTGCCCGCTGATAACAACGTTTCCGCTGGTACGGATTATCACCGGTGTATTGGCGGCGTTTTTGATGAAGGAGAGTGTATACCCGTCGGGGACGGTGAAGGTTGTGTAGTCGAGAATCCCGCTGGGGGGAAGAGCAATTACACTGTTGGGAGTGGGCGCAACGTATGCCCCCCGGCAGGTTGTGCTGTTGAAAAACAGAGCGCTACAGGAACTGCCGCTTTCAAACGGAGCCGCCAAAGCGGTTCCTGCCAGCAAGGCGGTGAGCAGCAGGGTCATGATGATCATCTTAATGGGTTTCATAGTATAGCCTCCAGAAAATGAGTGACTTTATCAAGCGATGACCAACGGTGGACCTCTTGATGCTTGCGGTAGATCTACAGTGCTGATCAACCGGTCTTTTGAAGTTTCATTGACTGAGTGCGTTGCGGGATTCATGACAAATCGCAGCAGTGACGGTAGTAGCGACACGTCCAGTTTGCGTCCGCTCAATCCAATTAATTCGATAAGTCCTGCCGACGTGAAAGTGTATCTATCATTAGTGGCAGATGTTTCGTCAGCTGCAACTTGGTTATACCCGGAACTATCAGGCGAAATACTGGCAATCGGTCTGAAAATACTAAGCGTATTGGCTGTGTCAGGGATCGCACTGCTGCTGCCGTAGGGAGTGGTCAGTAATACGAGACGGTCGCTGGCTACAGCATCAGCAGCAACAATGATCGTGACTGAGACATATTCGCTGGCACCGATAGTAAACCAGTTCGGTAGAGAGCCAATTGTGATGCCGTCCGACGGAATTACCTCTACCTTGGTTACACCCTGTAGATGCATACCGTTCAATGTCAGGGTATAGGTGGTGCCAACGGTCGCCTGAACCGACGAGGCCGGGAAAGTAGTCGAAATTGAATTCACAATCGGTTTGTAGCCGATCAGCAGAATATCGTGTCCGGGTATAGATGGCAGTGCCGCGCTGCCCGCCATCGGCACCAGGGTTCGTGCGCCGGAAACTGCGCCGGAATCAGCCGTGATGGTCACCGTTCCTGACAGACCGTCGCCGGCCGGAGTCCATGCAACTACGGTCAGATTGGCGGACGGCACCACCGTAATTCCAGTCACGCTGGCAAGGCCAACACCAGTAAGGGTATAGGTAACGGTACTGCCCGGCTCCATTGCCGCCGGTGAAAATCCGGTTAAGACTCCTCCCACGGCTACACCCACCTGACTTGAAACAACCGGGCCGTAATCGACGTTCTGGCTGGTCGGTGGCGCTGCCGGTGTTACCATTATGCCAACTTCAGCCGAAGACACCGGACCATAGGGCATCGAGACCTGGTTGCTGCCGGCAGGCGGCGATACCAGTATGCCGACTTCAGCTGACACCAGTGGTGTATAGGTAGTGCCCAGGTCTGAGGTGACACTGAAGGTGTTGGCCGTGGACGCAGTTGCAGAGGAAGTGCCGCCCGGTGTGGTCACGGTGACAACTCGATCTCCCAACGGAGCATTAACGGCAATTGTGAAGCTGGTAGTTATCATTGTCCCGTCGGGGCTTATGGTCGGCGGGTTGATGACCGTGATGCCGGTTGACGGGGTGAAGTCCAAGCTGCTGGCGGAAGCGAAATTTTTGCCCATGATGGTCGTGCTAACGCTCTGTCCAACCATGGCACGATTGGGCTGGACGCTGTAGATCTCGGGCTTCGGCAGCGTGACCCGGAATTTGTCGGAATCAGGGCTGGACGGCAGGGCAGTCCCCGACGGAAGCGCAACAAGAACGGTACGTAGTGTTACCGGGGCGTTGGCGGCGATATCGACAATGACTTCCGGATTGCCGTCGCCGCCTATAGCAAACGTTTCAGCATGGACAGTGATACCGTCCGGCGGATAGAACGATAGCGCAGTGGCGGAACTCAGGCCGATGCCCAGTGCGCGCACCCTGACGCCGGTAGCGCCGATCGCTGCACTGACCGGAGTAATTGAGGTGATGGTTGAGCCGACTGTGACCCCAACTTCCGGTGAGACCGTTGGGCCATAGTTAGCATTCTGGTTTGTCGAGGCGATCGGGAGCTGCACCAGTACGCCAACCTCTGTCGAAATCAAAGGCGAGTATGCTGTGCCGAGGTCGGAGGTGACGCTGAAGGTGTTCGCTGGAGACGCTGCTGTAGAGGCAGTGCCACCCGGAGTAGTAACCGTTACAACCCGATCTCCCAGCGGAGCATTAGCGGCAATCGCGAAAACAGTCGTGATCATGGTTCCGTCTGGACTGACGGTCGGCGGGTTGTTGACCAGGATGCCGGTTGACGGTGTGAATTCTACACTGCTGGCTGAGTTCAGATTCTTGCCGGAGATGCTCATGGTGACATTCTGTCCGACCATCGCCCGGATCGGCTGAATGCTGTAAATCTCCGGCGTCTGCAAAGTCACAGTGAAGATATCAGCACCAGCCCGGCTTGGCATGATGCTGCCGGTGGCGGTGGTCACTAACACGGTCCGGCCGCCTACTACAGCATTGGCAGTAATGTCGATAAGCACCGTAGCCGACAGCCCGTCTGGGGCTACGGAAGGCGTTCCAACCGTGATGCCTGTGGCGGGATAGAGGGAGATGCCGGTGACTACATTCAACCCGTAGCCGCTTATCGTGACCGGCAGTGCCGTGATGCCGATGGCGCCATGATTAGGGGATACTCCGGTGAATACCGGACCGACGGCTACGCCGACTTCAGCACTTGCCACTGGAGAGTAGGTGACAGCAACACTGGTTGGCGCTGTAGGAGGAGGCCCGACCTGAATGCCGACCTCAGCCGTAATCAGCGGCCCATAGTTCATGGTCTGGATCGGTTTGACGGTTACGATGTTTTGGGTGCCGCTGACTCCACGGCCGGGGGCTGTAGCGATGATGGTGGAGTTGCCCACAGCGATGGCGGTAACAGTAACCTGGACTGAGCTTGTCCCTGCCGGAATTGTGACGGAAGCAGGAACGCTGACAATACCTGTCGGAGCAGCTGCCAGCGACACAGGGAAGCCGCCCGGCGGTGCGACATCGCTAAGGTTGACTGTCAGCAGATAGGTAAAGGTGAGTCCGGTCAATGTGGTAAGAGGTGACAGGTTTATGGTCGGTTTGGGTCGCACCGACAGGCTCGCCTGGGAACTGTTCATGCCGGGCCGGGATGCCGTGACCGTTACAGATTGGATCGAACTGCTGCCGGTATCCGGTAGTGTCAGCGGGATGGAAACCGATGTATTCCCCTGTAAAACTGTAACCTGAGCCGGCACACTCACCAGAGTCGGATCACTGCTGACCAGGTCGATCTGCGTTCCTCCGGCCGGTGCTGCTCCGGAAATGGTAACGGTTAAGGTAGTCCCCGGTTGACCCTGCTGGACAGCCAACGTCGCCGGAGTCAGGCCAAGTTGGGGAGAGTTCCAGCCGCTTGTTATTGCCGCGGCTTGGATGACATAGCCCTCGCCGGGAATCAGCGGAAAGTCGTTGCCGACTATGGTGCCGCTGTCAACCGCAGCGGTCTGCCATCTGCCGGAGTGCAGGTCGAGGCGCGAAAGGCTGGTGATGTTGGCGGCACCGATTGAGGTGATGAATTGTGAAGCCTGGTAGAGTGGAGGGAAACAAGCATGGCTGGCCAGATTGAATCCCGCAACAAGATTCAGTGGTGCACAGGATGTGCTGTTGCCAAGGGGAAGAGTGTTCAGCTGGGAGGAATAAACATACAGGGCGCTGTTCTCAATCAGCGGGAAATCGACGCCGACAGGATATCCACCACCATCCAGTTCTGCCCGGAGCATCTTGCCGCTGTTCGCATCATATGATTCGATTGCAATGACGCCCAAAGGTTTCCAGCTCGTCAACAGCGGGATTGCGGTCTGTTGACCGGCAACCAGCTCTGCCGTCACTCCGGTTACATTGAATCCCGGTGCTATTGGCGAAATAACCGGTGCGGCGAATCCCGAAACCGGGACCGACAGGATCAGCAATATCAGGATGTGCAGGAGTATCCGTGCAATCACGATGTGTTGTTCCTTGCCAACAGAGGAGTAACTTCTCATGACTCAAAAAAAAGCGACAACAGAACAACTGACAACGCCAGCACTTTTAGAAAAATGAAATGATAATGAAAGCAATAACAGCTTTTTAAAAATATTGCTACATGGAAATTCTCAATGGTTAACTAGCTTATATTTAAGGCAAAAAAAATATAAAACATATCTTTAGGTTAACTAGTTGTAATTATATTTTGAATTTTTCAGGGTTAAAGACAATACAAGTCTCCCCGATTCACATTGAGTCTTAATGTGCAAGACCGACAACTTTTCGAAGTATTACCAGTACATCCCCAAGGTCGATCTTGCCATCCGGATGAGGAACGCCGTTAATCATCGGAGAAGCATCGCCGCGCCGCAGCTGCTCGGCTGTCGGGACCGCCTCTCCCACGGCAAATGTGAGGGCGATAAGGGCATCATGCATCCCTGGTGTCCCTGTAGTGTTGGCCGGATCCAGTATCCCGTCCGGTTTTGAGAACAGAGCTTCAATGGTGTGCGAAACCGTCACATTGGTGAACGAGTACGATGACAGTGCCCCCTTGGAGATGCCGTCAACCTTGACATCGGCAATGAAATAGCCGGAATCCGGCGTGATCGTACACTTTTGATCCGCTCCGAGGTTGACGTTTGTCGTTCCGGCCGGAGTTATCGCGCCGCCAGTAGCGGCGGTTGCCGTGATGGTCAGCGTCGATTGGGTCACTGTCAGGGCGCCGGGCTTGTAGATGATGGAGTAGTTGGCCGAAATGAAGGTGCCGCCGGTGGCTGCAGAGACCGTGATCGGGTAGGGGCCGCCTGCGGCTGTGGCATCGGGCGCGGCACCGGCGCTGGCCAGAGTGACCGAACTGATGGTCTCGGAGTCCTGCAGACCGGTGGAGGTGAACTCGGTGCCGCTAAAGGTATGGGTCTGCCCGAAAATCTTGGAGAAGCTGTTGGCGGTGATAGTGAGCGGTGCCGGAGTAATGTCGGCAGTTATGCCGGCCTGGTTGGTTACGAGGTAGTTGCCGGCATCGGTTCCGGTAAGCGTGACGGAGGTAACAGTGACCGGTTTGGTAACTCCGGCGTTCTTGTCGGCAAAGGAGCCGGAACGGCTGTCGATGGTGACTGTGTCGGTACCGATAATACCACCCAGAGTACCGCCGGACAGGGTAACGTTGGTGGTGCCGTCATAGGCTCTGCTCCCGGCGGTCATGCCGGTGACGGTCAGGGGGGCCGCGTTGATATTGGCGGTTGCAGCGGTAGAAGAGGAGGCCAGGGAGTAGTTGGCGACATCGCTGCCGGAGATGCTTGTCCCGGTCACAGAGACAGCTTTGCCTGCACCGCTGTTCCTGTCGGCAAAAGTCGCGGTCGAGTAAGAGGAAGAGAGGATGTCTCCTGCGATCCTGTTGTCGGATAGAGTTACAGAAGCTGAAGTCAGGCCGTCGTAGGTTTTGTCCACTCCGGCTGCAGTAACGATCAGGGTACGGGGAGTGATGTCGGCGGTAATGCCGGTCGGATTGGTGACAGTGTAGTTGCCGGCATCAATTCCGGAAAGGGAAACGTGGGAGACAGTGACTGGCTTAGTTGTGCCTGCCTGCTTGTCACCAAATGACCCGATACGGGTTTTGATGCTTACTACGTCTGGGCTGAATATGCCGGCCAGAATGCCGCCGCTCAAGGTGACGCCGGAGGTGCCGTCATAAATCCGGCTTGAGGCGGTCATGCCGGTGACGGTCAGGGGTGCGGCAGAGACAGTGGCGGTAATGGCGGTCGGGCTGGTGACAATGTAGTTGCCTGCATTGGCACCGGTGAGGGTGACGCCGGAGATGGTGACCGGCTTGGATGTGCCCACATTCTTGTCAGTGAAGGAGCCGGATGCCGACAGGATGCTGACGTTGTCAGAGTTGATTATACCTGCCAGCGTGCCGCCCGAGAGAGTGACGTTGGTGGTGCCGTCGTATTGCCTGCTGGAAGCTGCCAGCCCGGTGACGGTCAGGGTTGCCGGATTGACCGTGACGCTGGCGGGGACATCTGAAGCTGCAGAGTAGTTGGCGTCACCCGCCTGGGAGGCTTTGAGGCTTATGGTTCCGGCACCTGTGATGGTCAGTGAATTGCCGGTGATGCTTCCAGGGCC
>JBGQLM010000071.1:0-22451 GCA_041500085.1 Geobacteraceae bacterium | reverse complement strand
ATCGGTACCCCTCCGCTCTGAAGTAATCCCTTCTTTCAAATCCAGAGTCTGATATTGCGGGATTTCAGTATCCGGAGCGTAACTATCCAGCATTATGGAAAACACCGTCATTCCGGCAGACGCTTTTGTAGGGGCGTATGGCATACGCCCTGGTGACAATGGCAACAGTGCAGGTTATTGCAGCAAGGGCGCAAGCATTGCGCCCCTACGAAGCAGACGTTTTTGCACCTGATCTTATAATGCTGAATAGCAACTCCGGAACTTGCATTTCCCGGCTTTCGTATTATGTTTTTACAATGCAACTCACTAAGAACAAAGGAGATCTACAATGGCAGAGATCAAGTGGGAAACTGATCTGCAGGCCGCACTGGCCCTTGCGGAGAAGAGTCACAAACCGGTATTTCTCGACTTCTGGTTTGATGGCTGACTCGGCTGCGCAGCCATGAATACGGGTCCGTATTCAGACAAAAAGGTGCAGCAATATCTTCAGGAGGAGTTCATACCGCTTAAAAGCCAGTGTTTCTGGGACAAGCGAACCGAAGCCATGAAACAGTTCCTTGTCAGCTGGACCCCGACTCTTCTCGTCCTCGATGCTTTAGGTCGGGAGCATCACCGGGTAGTGGGTTTCGTTCCGAGCGACGATTTTATGGCACATCTGAAGCTCGGCAAGGGAAAGGTGCTCTTCGACCGGTTCCGCTTTGCCGATGCGCTCAAGGAGTTCAGCGGCGTAACAGAGCAACACCCGAACGCCGGGGTGGTCCCCGAGGCGATCTTCTTCACCGGGGTGACAGATTACTGGAACAGCCACGACCCGAAAGGGCTGCGCAAGGCCTACGACACCCTGACAGCCCGCTTCCCCCAGAGCGAGTGGGCCCGCCGGGCTCAGCCGTATGCACAGATTCCCCTGTAAATCTATCCAGTTCCGGCGGAGGTTAACGTGGCGATAATTGCAACCATAGCCGGCATTGCCCTGACTCTCCTGGTCCTCTGGGAGGGCTTCCCGAGGAGAGCAACCCGTACCATCGAATAATAAAGGAGGAAGAATACCATGGCCGCCCGAAGACCCGAAGAAGTCGATCAGTTGTTTGTCCAGGCCTTTTCTGCCGGCAATCTGGAGGCCCTGGTGGCACTCTATGAGCCCGATGCGGTGCTGGTGCCGCAGTCGGGCAAGGTGGTCACGGGGAGAGAGGCCATCCGTGAGGCGCTGCAAGGATCTCTCACCCTGTGTGGAGAGTTTCGCTTGGAGGTAAAGAGCGTCGTCGGGACCGGCGATCTTGCACTTGTCCGGTCTGACTGGAGCCTGGTCGGTACGGCTCCGGGCGGCTGTCTGGTGAACCTCTCCGGCCGGGCTTCCGAGGTCCTTCGTCGCCAGCCGGACGGCTCCTGGCTCTACGTCATAGACAACCCCTTTGCAGCAGAGTGAAACAATGATGAAAGGAGTGACCATGGATCTATTCTCTACCTACCGATTGGACAGCCTCGAACTGCGAAACCGCATGGTGATGGCGCCGATGACCCGCAGCCGAGCCCTTGCCGGCAACGTCCCGAATCCGCTGGCCGCCATATACTACGTACAAAGGGCCTCAGCGGGGCTGATTATTACCGAGGGGACGCAGGTGAGCCCGCAGGGGGTCGGTTACATCCGTACTCCGGGAATCCATTCCCCCGAGCAGGTTACCGGCTGGAAGACAATGACCGGCGCCGTTCACGAGGCGGGTGGCAAGATTTTCGCCCAGCTCTGGCACGTGGGACGGGTGTCGCATCCCGATTTCCATGGGGGAGAGCTGCCCGTCGGACCTTCCGCGCTGCCGGTGGAGGGAGAGGTCTTTACCTCACAGGGAAAACAGAGGATGGTGACGCCGCGGGCTCTCGAACCGGCTGAGATGTCGGGCATCGTTGAGCAGTTCCGCCAGGGAGCCGAAAATGCCAAGCGGGCAGGTTTCGACGGAGTCGAGATCCATGGCGCCAACGGTTATCTGCTCGATCAGTTCCTGCGGGATGGCGCCAACCGGCGGACCGATGCCTATGGCGGGAGTGTCCGGAACCGCGCTCGACTGCCGCTCGAAGTTACCGAAGCGGTGATCGGTGTCTGGGGGCCGGAGAGGGTGGGCTACCGGATCGCACCTTATTTTTCGGCGTTTTCCATGTCCGATTCGGACCCGGTCGCAACCTACTCGTTCCTCGCCAGGGAATTGAGCAGGCTCAAGCTCGGCTACCTCCACATCTTCGAGGCGCTGGCGGGATCCACCGCTCCGCCTGCCGGCAGCCAGCGGCTGACCCCGGTCCTGCGCGAGCTGTTCACGGGGGCGTACATCGTGAACGGAGGCTACGACGCCGGCTCCGGCAATGCGGTAATCGGTCGGGGAGAGGCGGATCTCGTCGCGTTCGGCGTGCCCTTCCTGGCCAACCCGGATCTGCCCGAGCGGTTCAGGCAAAATGCCCCACTCAATGCGCCGAATTATGCGACATTTTACGAGGGCGAAGAAAAAGGTTACACCGACTACCCGCCAATGGCAAAAGGAGACCCGTCATGAACTACACCGAACTGCTCGATCCCCGGAATTCCGCCGTCATCTTCATCGATTTCCAACCGCAGATGGTCTTCGGTGTAGCCAGCATCGATAGGCAGACCCTCTTCAACAACGTCCTTCTCCTTGCCAAGGCAGCCAAAATCTTCAACGTGCCGACCATCCTGACCACCGTGGAGTCAAAAGGCTTCTCAGGCAACATGTGGCCCCAGCTGCTCGATATCTTCCCGGACCAGCAACCGGTCGAGCGCACTTCGATGAACTCGTGGGAGGACGAGAAATTTGTTGCCGCGGTGAAAGCCACCGGGAGAAAAAAACTGGTCATGGCCGCCCTCTGGACCGAGGTTTGCCTGGCGTTCCCGGCGCTGCAAGCGACGAAGGCAGGCTTTGAAGTGTACGCCGTCGAGGATGCCTCGGGTGGCACCAGCGTTACCGCCCACAATGCGGCCATGCGGCGCATCGAGCAGGCCGGCGTGGTGCCGGTTACCTCCCAGCAGGTTCTGCTTGAGTACCAGCGCGATTGGGCACGAAAAGATACGTACGACGCTGTCATTGAGGTAGTGAAAGAGCATGGCGGTGCATATGGCCAGGGTGTGGAATACGCATATACCATGGTGCATGGCGCGCCACCCAGCCGGAGCGGTGCGGGACACTGACCCAGAGGCAAATCCCCCCTAGCCCCCTTTAGGCCCGCTTTGGGTCCTTTTGCAAAGGGGGGGACCTTTAAGCTGTTCTTTTTCCAAAGGGGGAGGAAGGACTAAAGCTTCCCCCTTTGGAAAAGGGGGATTGAGGGGGATTTGCTTTTGAAGGAAGATAAAGCTATGAATGCACCTGATCTGATTCTGCATAACGGAAAGATTACCACTCTCGATCCTGCCCGGCCGCAGGTCTCGGCCGTTGCCATAACCGGGGTGAGGATAACGGCCACCGGCGGGAACGAGCTCCTCGCCACCGCCGATGAGAAAACGGTGCGGATCGACCTGAAGGGCCACCGGGTCATCCCCGGCCTCAACGACTCCCACATTCATGTCATCCGCGGCGGTCTCAACTTCAACATGGAACTGCGCTGGGACGGCGTCCCATCGCTGGCACTGGCTCTGGAGATGCTTCGTGAGCAGGCCCGGCGCACACCGCCGCCCCAGTGGGTGCGGGTGATCGGCGGCTGGACGGAGTTTCAGTTCGTTGAACGGCGGATGCCGACCCTGAAGGAGATCAATGCCGTCGCGCCCGATACTCCCGTCTTTGTCCTGCACCTGTATGACCGGGCCATTGTCAACAGGGCCGGACTGAGGGCGCTCGGGTACACGAAGGATACCCCCGACCCGCCTGGCGGACAGATCCAGCGGGACAAAACAGGAAACCCGACCGGACTCCTCGTCGCCAAACCGAATGCCCTGATTCTCTATGCCAGCCTGGCCAAGGGACCGAAGCTCGGTTTCGATGATCAGGTCAACTCGACCCGCCACTTCATGCGCGAGCTGAACCGGCTCGGGATCACGAGCTGCATCGACGCCGGGGGCGGCTTCCAGAATTACCCCGATGATTACCGGGTCATCGAGCAGCTGGCAGAGAGAGACGAGCTGACCCTGCGGGTCGCCTACAACCTCTTTACCCAGAAGCCGAAAGAGGAGTACGACGACTTTGCCCGCTGGATCGGCATGACCGAGCCGGGGAAAGGGAGTGATATCTACAAGATGAACGGCGCCGGTGAAATGCTGGTCTTCTCCGCCGCCGACTTCGAGGACTTTCTGGAACCGCGCCCTGACCTCCAGCCGGTCATGGAAGCGGAGCTGAAGAAGGTGGTCGGCCTCCTGGCGGCAAAGCGCTGGCCGTTCCGACTGCACGCCACCTACGACGAGTCCATCACCCGCTTCCTGAACATCTTCGAAGAAGTCGACCGGGAGGTCCCGTTCCAGGGCTTGCGCTGGTTTTTCGACCATGCCGAGACCATCTCGGAGAAAAACATGGAGCGGGTGAAGCGACTCGGGGGCGGGATTGCCATTCAGGACCGGATGGCGTTCCAGGGTGAATATTTCGTGGGCCGTTATGGCGCGGAGGCGGCAGCGCAGACCCCGCCCATAGCCCGAATGCTGGAGTTGGGAATACCGGTCGGCGCCGGGACGGACGCCACGAGGGTTTCGAGCTACAACCCATGGGTCTCCCTCTACTGGCTCGTGAGCGGACGAACGGTTGGAGGTCTGCCTCTGTACAACGAAAAGAACCGCCTCAACCGGACCGCCGCGCTAAGGCTCTACACCGAAGGGAGCTCCTGGTTTTCCGGCGACGAGGGAAAGAAGGGGGGGATTGCAGCTGGACAGTTTGCCGACCTGGCGGTGCTGTCGGCGGACTACCTCACAGTACCCGAAGTGGAGATCAAGGGGATTGAGGCCGTGCTGACCATCATGGGGGGGAAGATTGTCCATGGCAGCGGCGATTTCGCCCCCCTGGCGCCTCCCTTGCCGCCGGTGAGTCCCGACTGGTCGCCGGTAGCCTGCTACGGCGGCTACCACCGTGGGTCAACGGTCAATGCGGAGAGCCACAAGGGGTGCGCCTGCCATGCGAACCGGCAGATCTGGTCGCCGGCAGAATCGCGATTCTGGGGAATCGGCTGCGACTGCTTCGCTTTCTGATTGAATTATGTCATGGAATCCTGGTGGTGGCGGGTGCGTGATGCAGGTTAGCGAGAGGTAATCAGGCTTCCGGACTTTTTATGAACGCTGTTGAGCAATCCCGGCAAGACACTGTTCGATTGCCGCAAACAACACTCCGAACACTACCGGCTTCATAATGTAATGGTCGAATCCGAACCCTTTTGAATCCTGATGGACGGATTTTCCGGAATCGCCGGTTAGAATGATGAATTTGGTGTCCGGTTTGATTGCGCGGATTTTGTCAGCCATCTGCACCCCCCCCATCTCCGGCATCTTGATGTCGGTGAGGACGATATCCGGCAGGTGCGATTTGAAGAGCTCCAGGCCTGTTCTGCCGTTGCTGGCCGTAGAGAGTACGACACCGGGGAACTTACTGGTCAGGATGGAAGCAAGAAGCTTCAAAATAGCCTCTTCATCTTCTACAAGCAGTATCGAGACCGGATCGGCAATGGATTCCATCTCACACCTCAATCCTGAATTCAGCACCATCGGCCGTGTTGCGCACGCTCAGTCTCCCCCCCATATTCTTCTCTATGATGGTTTTCGACATGAACAGGCCGACCCCGGTTCCCATTTGCGGCCCCTTGGTGGTAAAGTAGGGGTCGAAGATCTTCCCCATGATCCCCTCCGGTACGCCCCCGGCGCTGTCGGCAACGGTTACGACAGCCCTGTTCCCTTCGGTGAATATGGTGATCGTCACCCGGCGATCGTCTACTTCCCTTTCAGTCAGGGCGTCCCTGGCATTGTTCAGGATACTGAGAAGCACCTGGGCAAATTCATTCCGGTAGCCATAGATTACAGGATCATCCTTTGTAACGATATCGACAGTGATCAGCGGGTTTTGCAGGCTACCTTCCAGAAGTGACAAGGAGTTTTCAATCGTCTCACGCACGTTAAATCTGACCTTTTCCTTGTCAGGCCTGAAATAGTTCCTGAAATCGTCAATAGTCTGGGACATGTGCTGGATGAGTTCCATCGAGCTGTTGACATTCTGGTTCAGAAACTCCTTCGTCAATTCGCCGAGATCATGAAACAAGGGGAGTTGCTGAATCGTGAGTCCAAGTACGTTCAACGGCTGGCGCCACTGGTGGGCGATATTGCCGATCATCTCTCCCAAAGCAGCCTGACGGCTCTGTAATAAGAGTAATTGATCCTTTTCACGGAGTTCCGCAGTTCGCTCTTCAACCCGCCTTTCCAGCTTATCATTGAGGGTCCGAAGTTCATTTTTAGTATTCAAAAGTTCCCGGTTCTTATCCACGGCCGTCTCGTAGGTAGTGAGCAGCAGGTCGATTATCTGATCCTTGTTGGAGCCGATCGAAAAGTTTTGGCCGTGATAGTGGACCTTCACTTCGCCGTTATCCCCACTTGTCCGGCGTTGCCCCTTGCTGAGCAGCGCCTGTCTCACCAGGGAAACAAGGGCTTTATTGTCGCAGGGCTTGGAGAGAAAGTAGTTCGCCCCGGCTTCGAGGCTGCGCAGCACTTCGGCCGGGTCGCTGAGATTTGTCAGGAGAATTATGGGGAGGCTCTTTATCTCCTCCGTCCTCCTGATCTGCCGACAGAGCTCGAAGCCGTCCATTTCCGGCATGAGGATGTCGCTGACGACAAGGTCGGGTCTGTTGACAGCGATAAGGTCGACAGCTTCCCGGCCGTTCTGCGCGACGGAGACATGGTATCCCTCTCCCGAGAGGATAAGCTCCAGGAGCTTCGCCTGGGTCGGACTGTCGTCGACGATCAATATTCTGGAAGGGTCTTTCTCCGAATTTAAATGCTGCTTCATAGCGGTTACCTTCTGTATCTGTTTTTAAAGCGTCTGCTGGCTGTTAACCAGCCTGGTCAGCACAGGGGTGATCTCTTCGGGTGACAGGATGTAATCCGCCGCGCCGATACGGACAGCCTCGCCGGGCATGCCGAAGACGATGCTGCTCTCCCGGTTCTGGACAATCGCTACCCCTCCCCCGTCACGGAGAATCTTCAGTTCGGCTGCGCCGTCCTTGCCCATCCCGGTCAGAAGCACTCCGGCGGCATTGTTGCCGTAAAATTTGGCAACCGAACGGAAAAGAGCGGAAACGGAAGGGCACTGGCCGTTTTCCAGTTCTCCTTCGGCCAGGATGAGACGGTTGTCCGGTCCGACCTCTGTTTGAAAGTTGTCCGGAGCAACATAGGCATGGCCGGGGAACATCTGCATTCCGTCGACAGCAAGTTCGACTTTGAGGCGGGAAGAGAGGTTCAGCCAGTTGACGAAGTTTTCCGTGAATCCCTTTGCCATGTGCTGGACAATCACCACCGGCGCACTGAAATCGGCGGGAAGGGAGGAGAGGATCGATTGCAGAAGCGGCGGCCCCCCTGTCGAGGCGCCGATGGCAACGATGCCGATCCTGGCGGTAAGGACGGACGGAGATGCCTGGCGATGAAGGGGGGGGGCTCCCTCTGTCGATCCTTTCGGAAATATCCGTCGCACCACTTTGATTTCGGACATGAGCTTGACGCTGCGGACAAGTTCCCTGACCGTTTCCTCATGCTCCGGGTGACCTGGAGCAGCCGGCTTTGCGATCACCATCAGGGCGCCGGCCTTCATCACCTGGAAAATAGTGGCGGATTCCTTCGGATCCATCTTGCCGGTAACGATAACGATAGGAACCGGGCAGTTGGCCATAATGGCACGGGTCGCCTCGAAACCGTCTATCCCCGGCATGTTGATATCCATGGTAACCACGTCAGGTTTCAGGGTCATGACTGAGGTGACCGCTTCATCGCCGTTGTTTGCAGTCCCCACTACCTGGATATCCGGGTCGGAATTGAAGATTTCCACCAGCGCCTGCTGAACGGTTTTTGAATCTTCAACAACCAGAAGTCTTATCATCTCTCTCGCTCATTTCTTTTAGGGATGAGGCAATTGTTAAATTACCATCCAATTATTTTGTAGGGGCGAACGGCGTTCGCCCGCCTTCTTTATAATTGCAGTAATTATGGCAATTGACCGAGGGCGTATGCCATACGCCCCTACAATTAAAAACGGCATGAATTTCTTAAGTCAGTTTCTGTATCGCTTCGACAAGCCTGCTCTGGTCGAAACTGCTTTTGACGATATAGGCATTAGCACCGACATCGATCCCGTGTTCCCTGTCTTCACGGGATTCCATCCCCGTCACCAGGATTACCGGGAGCTCAGCCAGTTTTTTGTCGCTCCTGATGGCAGCTGTAAGCCCGAAACCGTCCATTCTCGGCATCTCGACATCGGAAACTACAATATCGAATTCTTCAGTTTTGAGAACGCTCAAGGCGTCGCTGCCGTCAATCGCTGTTTTCACCAGATATCCGGATGATTCCAGGATGTTCTTGAGAAGGGTCCGCGACGTTATGGAGTCTTCCACAACCAGAACCGACAGTACCCTTGTTTTGGGCCTGGCAGCAGGTGACAGGGTGGGAACTCTTGCAGCGGAGCTGTTCACCGCAGTTCTCAAGAGATCGTTTACATTGAGAATCGGCACGACACTGCCGTTGCCGAGCACCGTGGCCCCGGATATGTTTCTCACCCTGGAAAGCTGGCTTCCGAGCGGCTTGGCAAGAACTTCCTGGATACCGATGATCTGGTTCACGGCAACAGCGATTCTCTTCTCGGCAACAGAGAGGATAACGACCTCCTGGTGCATCCCGGGGCCCTCACCGGCCACATCGGGAAGTTCCAGGAGCGTGCCGAGTCTGACGAAAGAGAGAGCCTGACCGGATATATTGATCGTCTCCCGGTTTTCCACACTCTTGATATCCGTTAACGGCACTCTGGCGGTCTGCTCTACGTTTGCCGCCGGAATCATGCACTCCCTCCCGCACGTCTCGACCAAGAGAGCACGGATCGTGGCGAAAGAGAGTGGCAGAACGAGACGGAATTCCGTCCCCGCACCGGCCCTGGAGCTGACTGCAGCATGTCCCCCCAGCTTTTCCATTGCCTCCCGTACTATGGCCAGCCCGAGACCCCGCCCGGAGATGTTGGTGATGAGAGGACTGGTAGAAACCCCCGACTCGAAAATAAACTGGAGAGCCTCGCTGTCAGAGATGGAATCCGCCTGTTCGGGTGTGATCAACTCGGATCTGACCGCAACCCCCTTCACCAATGCGAGGTCGACCCCCCTGCCGTCGTCTTTGACGGTTATTTCCGCCCGATTGCCATCCTGATGTCTGATATCTACAGTGATCACTCCTGAAGAAGGCTTGTTGTTCCGCTGTCGCTCCTCGGGCTTTTCAATCCCGTGATCGATAACATTGCGAATAATGTGGAGAAGCGGTTCCTTCAGTTCACCGAGGATGCGCCGGTCGATCTCCAGCTCCCCCCCGCTGCAGGTCAGATCTATTTTCTTGCCCAGATCGTGGGCAAGATCGCGGATGATCTTGGGAAACGGCTCAATAAGAGAGTTAAAGGGAAGCAGGTGTACTTTCTTCATCTCAGCCAGGAGCGTGTCCACCATCAACTGCAGGCTATGGAGGCTCTTTCCGGTGGATTTTCCCAGCATGGCCAATCGGCTTTCCAGGTTCCCTTCGTACGCACTCATGGCTTCGACCATACTGGCGAGCTTTCCCACTGCTCCGTTTTCGCCCGCCTGGCGATGCAGCTGCCGCGCCTGGTCAACGCCCCGTACCCGGTCCCCCTTGCGCCCTTCCAGCTCGGCAGTAATCACGCTCAATCCGTCAGCCAGCTCCGAGGCCATCAGCTTTGCCGAAATAAGTTCCTCTGTCTGCAGAAGTAGCGATTCGAGTACCTGGACGGAAACCTTGACGGTTTCACCACTCTGGATCTTTTCTGCAGGAATCGGATAGTTGACAGCTTTTTCATTCTGCCCGGCCGCCGGAGCAACAGGAGCTCGCGGCAACGGCTCGCTTTTTTCGGGCGGGATTTGCATCTTCACGAGCAATCCTTTGAGGCGCGACTGTTCTTTCCTCGCGTCGCACTCCTCGCCCGGGAAAATGAGCTTGCCGATGCTGTCGACCGCAGTATGAAGGTTGTCGAACAGATCGTCGTCAAGGGCGATTTCGCCCCTTTTCAGGGCGGCGAGAAGGCTCTCCAGAGTCTGGCAGATCTCCCCTACTTCGAGCAGATTTACCGCCTGGGCCGCTCCCTTGAGAGTATGCATCTTGCGATAGATCGTCTCGACGAGCCTCTGCCGCTCGCCGCTGTCCTGTTCCTTTTCCAGGGCAATGAGGAGTGAAGAAAGAGCGCTGAGGAGCTCTTCAGCCTCGCTATGGAATGTCGCCATGAGTTTGTTCAACAAAATATCGTTATCGGCCATTACCGCTCTTGCCTTTCAATAAAAATACAGGCTGAAGGCTATCAGGAAAATCTGTTTCAACCTTCAACCTTCTACCTTCTGCCTGCCTTTAAACCTTGTAACGATTCACCAATTGCTGCAGCTTCTGATTCAGGTCGTAGATGTTTCTGGTTGCGGTCTCGATCTGCCGTGACCCGGCCACATTCTGGTTGCTCGCCTGGTTGATGCTCTGGATTGCGGTGGCGATCTGGTCCATCCCGATCGCCTGCTCCTGGGTTGAGGTGACAATCTGCAGGGTGGAGTTGGAGGACTCTTCGATACTTGCCGAAAGCAGGCGGATGGACTCCCCAGCCTCGCTCGACTGCTTCATCCCGGTTTCCACCGCCTTGCTCCCCTGCTCTGTGGCCAGCACTGCGGCCGTGGTCGCCTTCTGGATGTCGCCGAGGAGGCTGCGCACCTGGGCAGTGGCCTGCTTGGATTGCGTTGCCAGGTTCTTCACCTCTTGGGCAACAACGGCAAATCCCTTGCCGTGCTCCCCTGCCTTGGCCGCCTCGATGGCCGCGTTGACGGCCAGGAGGTTCGACTGCTCGGCCAGGTCGTTGACCGTGGCGATGATATCGCCGATCGCCTGGCTCTGCTCGCTCAGTTTGACGATCCGGTCGGCGATGAAACCCATCCGCTCGTGGATCCCCTGCATACCTCCGATTGCGTCGTCAACCGATTTTTTCCCGGTCTTGGCGACGGACACCGACTTCTGGGCAGTCTCGTAGACATGTTTCGCCTTTTGCGACGTCAGATCGGTCGTCTGCCGGACTTCCTGCACGGTGGCGTTGGTTTCATTGACTGCAGAGGCGGTTTCCGATGAGGTGGAGGCAAATTCGCTCACCGTGGTCATGATCTCGCCGGCGGATGAGGCAAGGACATTAACCACTTCCCGAATCTCGCTGTTCAGTTCCCGGAGGCTCCTGGCCATGGTGGCAAAGGAATTCCCCAGACGGTCCCTGGCAGAAGCGGGCTCTACCTCGCCGGTCAGGTCGCCGGAAGCAATCCGGTCGGCAGTGGCTGCCATCTTCTTGAGCGATTCGACCATGTTTTTCATGGCAATACCGAATACGTCCCGCTCCGAATTGGGCACCACCTCAAGATCCAGATCCCCCCGGGCGATACGGTTGGCGGTCTCCCCCATTGCCCTCAAAGACTGGATCATCTGCCCCATGGAACGCTGCAATTGTCCTGTTTCATCATTTGAGTCGCTGTTGATCTCGGAGGAGACGTCGCCGGTCGCCAGCCGTTCCGCTGCATCCACCGCAGACTTCAACGGGTTGACGATCGAAGCGGTGATGAGTAAGGCAGTGACGATGGCCAGAATTAATACGACAATTGTCAGGACCAGGGTGAAGATATATGTCTGTCGCTGGTTCTGCACCGACTCCTTGACGAAGCTGTCCGCCTTGCCGGTGGAAAATTTAATCATATCGTCTATCGCATTTTCGATTTTTGCGACCTGCTGTCTGGCGAATGTCTTGTGGTTGGCGACAGCCTCCGGCAACTTGTTCTGCCGGACGAGGACGGTAGTCTGGGCACGGATCGGCTTCCACTCGTCCATCAGGGTCTTGATCTGGTCGATCTTGGTCTTGTCGCCGAGGAACCTTTCCCGGGCCAGGGCCAGCTCCTCGTATACGATCTTCTCCGAGTCATCGATCTCCCTCAGAACGGTCTCCAGCTCCTTATGATTATTGGCATATAGCACAGAATCCTTCACTCCCCGGTGCATCTTGATGACATTCTCCTGAGCCTCGCGGATCGCGTTGGTCACCGTGAACGGATGCTCGTATAATTCCGTCAGGAGTTTCTGTTGCTCGGCCATATTTTTCAGGGAAACTATACCCAGGGTAACCAGAAACAGTACAATTGTCCCGAAACCCGCCATCAATCTTGTTCTGATCTTGAAATTACGCAGCATTTTCCCCTCCACGATTATATTGATACAGGTTGATAGGCTGAAGACTGAAGGCTGAAGTAATAAACTGGTTTCCCTGACAGTCTTCAGTCTTCAGCCTAAACACCTGGTTTACCCTGCTATTCCACTTCTTCATGAACGATCAGCCTCCGGTCGGCAAGAATCTTCTCCATGTCCAGCAGCACCAGCCGGTCGGCAGTAACCCCGGTCAGGAAATCCTCGCGGATTCCGGTAAGTGTGGGGAGCGACACCTGCAGATCCTGCAGAGGCAGTGATCTCATGCCGATAATGCTGTCAGCCAGAATGCCGAACTCCATCCTTCCGGCACGTACCACGATTACCCGGTTGAGGTTTGACAAACCGACAATGGGGAGATCGAAAAAACGCCGCATATCAACGATGGAAACAATCCTGCCGCGCACGTTTATAATGCCCATAACGAAAGGAGGAGTGCAGAAAAGCGGCGTAAAGTCGACCAGAGGAAAGGTCTCCGCTATGAACGAGGTCTCGATAGCGTAAGTCTCCCCGGAGAGGAGGAACTCAAGGATATCGATGCGCTCCCCCTCCTGGTCATCGGAATGCCTGACCTTTGCCAGCGACCTGGCCCTCGCCTTCAGGACGGCTTTCGCCTCTTTCGCAGAGAAAGAGTTCTCCTTTGCCAGAGCTTCCCCGGCGGATTTCAGACTACGGTGGACAGCTGCCCAGTCAATGCCGCCCACTTGGCCTCCGGAAACTGATTGACTCATACACAAAACTCTCCTTCATACCCAAAAACAGTTGTCCACGAAATACACGAAAAACACAAACAAGAAACCTAATTTACAGGGATGAACAGGATGAAAGGCTTTGGAATTAACCTGAAAACGTTTTTGGTGTTAATCCTGTATATCCTGTTCATCCCTGTTAAATAAAAGAATTGATTTTCTGTTTGGTTCATCCACCAAACTCCCTTCAAACCATGACACGAATGATTTCGGCAAGCCGTCCGGCGGTAATTCCTTCTGCATCGCGGAGCACCTCGCCTGGTTCCAGCTGCTCCAGAATGCGCAGGGCGTTGCCGAAATTCCGTTCCGATTCCTTCTTTTTCCCCGCCTGCCGGTTCATGTTGCCGAGTGCGAAATGGGCGAGAACAAAATCATGGTCAATATAGAGAACCCGTTTGAGAGCAGCGGCAGCTTCATCCAGTTCCCCCTGCTCATCCAGAATTATTGACAGCAGATAATGGTTGTGCGCCCTCAACTTGTCCGCAGCTATGGCATCTTCGCAGCACTGCCTGGCCTCCGCGAGTTTCCCAAGATTGGCATAACTTTTTGCCAGGAGCTCCAGAGCGTCCGCATTATCCGGTGATTCTTCAAGGATCTCCCTTGCCTTGACCGCAGCCGATTCGTAACTTCCCTCGTCATACAGGGCAACGGCCTCCTGATACCTGTCACGGGAGGGAATCTTTTCCGCATCACTGCTTTCGGCAACAGTATCAAAAGCCGGTTTATGTTCTGCCGGGGCAGGAAGAAAAACAGCCGGAAGCTCATGCAAAGTCCGGGGGGGCGTACCCGCATTTAAAACAGCTGCGGGCCGTGCTGACGGCTCCGGAGCACCGGACCACAACTCCCTGCTTTCTCCATGGTCTCCTTTCCGGTATGCAACTGCGCCGGGAAAGCGCCTGCAGGAGAAGCCGTCAAAAGAGCGGCAGGCAACCTCCGCCGGGCTCACAAAAAGCCAGCCTCCATCCTGAAGAGCGTTGTGAAACTTTACGATCATCTTCTCTATCAATATCGGCTCGAAGTAGAGCATCACGTTCCGGCAGAAAATGATATCGATGGCATTGGTACCGTTCAATAGCGACGGATAGCTCTCTTCGGCCAGGTTCAGGTAGCTGAAACGGACCATATTCCGGATACGCGGAATGATCTCGAAGCGTCCGTCCTTTCTTTTCCTGAAGTAATCCATGAGCCACGGGGGAGCATCCCGGAACGACCAGTTGCCATAAACTCCCTGCCGCCCCTTCTCAAGGGCAACCGGGTTGATGTCGGTCGCCAGCAGCATGATGTTCCAGTCATCCGGATCAGGCAGGATTCTGCTGAGAAGGATCGCAATAGTATAAGGTTCCTCACCTGTAGAGCAGCCGGCACTCCAGATCCGCAGGCATTTTTCACCTGTTCTGCGAGCGCTGATGATTTCCGCAAGAACCTGTTCTTCGAGGACCCGATAACTCTGCGGGTCCCGGAGGAAATAGGTCTCGCCGATAGTGAGGGACCGGGCCAGAATATCCGACTGTTCCCGGGAAAGTGGCGCCGACATGAGCCAGAGCATGCACTCTTCGGAATCTTCATAACCGAAATCCCTGCTGATGGAGACAACTTTCTGTGCCAGATCACTCAGACGTTCATCTTTTGTATGCAGCCCCATGGTCCGGCTAATGAACCTGCTGAACAGTGCCAGGGTGTTATGCGAAACAGAAGCGGTCAAAACTCACCCCTCCACATGCTCCATGGCCTCCAGGAGAAGTTTCTCTTCTCCGAGAGAGAGGAACTTGTCCAGATCGTGGATAAGAACAAGGCCGTCTTCAGTTCTGGTAACTCCGGCGACGTACTCCGTGCCCGTGATGAAACCATCCGGAGCAGCATGGCCGGCCTCCGCCTCTTCCAGAACGCCCTGGGCGGCATCCACCAGCAGGGCGACCTTGAGTGACCTTGCCTTGGCAATGATGAACTGATCCGCCGGACGGATCTCTCTTTCCGGCTGCCGGAATCGCTTCCTCACATCAATGACCGGAATGATCTCGCCCTGGAGATCCAGAATACCGAGGATTATATCCGGCGCTTTGGGGAGAGGGGTTATTGCTGCCGCCCTGACGATCCGCTCCACAGCGTCCAGGCCGAGAGCATACTGCTGCTCATCAAGTGTAAAGACCAACAGGCAGGGTGTTTTGATTGCGGAATCCTCCAGAAAACGGATGGTATTACAGAGAGCCGATTAATTTTACCCGCTGTAGCTCAGTTATCAAGATATTTTATCGATTAATGAAAAATCTCGATAACAATTCCGCCAACTCACCGGCACTGTTTGGTGGCGAGTGAGATCGGCACTCCGTGAATTGCCTTTTGCTGTAAACAGGATACTCTTTATTGCGGAACACAATAAACGTCAGTCGAAGCAGTCACTGATCAGCTGCAAAAATTCAGGGTCAAAGGAGAAATTTTGCTATGGAATGCTGGAATTACGACACGCGCAGATTCTTTCTCACAGGCATCCGCTTCTTCTTCGGGTTATGGCTGCTTTACGTCGGTCTTACGAAGTGGATCTTCATGGGACCTGAAACCTTTGTCGGCTTTATAACATCCCAGTTTGACAAGAGCTGGTCGCCGCACCTTCTGAACTACCTGCTCGCCTGGCTGATAATGGTTGCTGAGCCGGTTCTGGCCCTGCTTGTTCTTTCCGGCTGGAAAGCGCGGCAGGTCTGGACGCTGACCTCCCTGTTCATGTTCATGCTCACCATCGGCCAGACAATCCTGATGAAACCGGATGTCTTCGCCAATTGGCTGTTTCTGGTGCTGATCCTGACCTGCGCCGCGCTCAGCGAGCCGGAGGTCAAGGATTCAACCCGGAAGTGACAGTTGACCCGGCAATTTCCGGATGGTAGGATAGCTCCCGTTGAATTCTATCCCAGCAGAGTAAGGAGCTTAAGATGAAGCGGATTATAATTGCAGCTATCGCCACCACATTAGCAGTACCGGCCTTTGCAGCTACCAACGAGGCCATTGACAAGGCCGCCAAGGAAAAAGGTGCCGTGAAGACCGCATCCGGCATGGTCTACCAATCCCTCAAAGAAGGCAGCGGCAAATCGCCGAAAGCCTCCAACACCGTCGAAGTCAACTATCGCGGCACCCTCACCAACGGCAAGGAGTTCGACAGCTCCTACAAGCGCAACCAGTCGATCAGTTTTCCTCTCACCGGGGTAATCCCCTGCTGGACCGAAGGGGTACAGCTGATGAAGGTCGGCGGCAAGGCCAAGCTCGTCTGCCCACCCGAACTGGCCTACGGTTCCCGTGGCGCCGGCAGGGATGTACCGCCCAACGCGACCCTCATCTTCGAGGTCGAGCTGCTCGGCATCAAATAAGTCTTTGCCTGAAAACAGTGCCGATGCGGACAGATAATAAGCCGTGAAATCCTGGTTAACCGGGTTTCACGGCTTTTTTATTGAAGAGGATAGCAGTTGAATTCCTCATATCTTGCCCGAGCGTCCGGAGTTTTCAGAGTCACAACTGCAGCTATTCAATTAACGGGCTTTACTCGTCCGGAAAAAAATCGTAAAGTAGCAGTTATTCCGCCTTAAGCCGAACCGCCGGGCGCAATCGGAGGAATCCATGGCCATCACCCTGCTGGACATGCTGCTCAATGCCGGCCTCATCAATCACGACCAGTTCGAGGAAGCCCTGCGCAACCGTGTCCTGTACGGTGGCAAGATCGGTACCAGCCTCATCGAACTCGGTTTTATCAGCGAAGAAGAGCTGGCCCTGTTCCTCAGCAAAAAACTGGAAGTCCCTTATGTCCACCACGACCAACTCCTCCACATCCCGCCTGAAGTCATCAACCTGCTACCGCGGGAACTGGCCCTGAAGTACGGCGCCATCCCCTTGAGCCTCGACAAGAAACGGCTCAGCCTGGTCATGGCCGACCCGGCAGATTTGCTGGCCATTGACGAGATCAGCTTCATCACCGGCTACTCGGTTCGCCCTCTGATCACCCCCGAGGTCCGCCTCGTCCAGGCCCTCGGCATCTACTACCAGACCTCGGTCGATGTTCGCTTCCAGAAGGTCATCGATCGCATCGAAGCGGAGCATATCGAGGCCATAGAACCGCTCGAAGAAGAGCCCGTCCTTCCTCTCCTTGACGAAGAGACTCTGGATGAGGCCGAAGTCGTCGAGATAGCCGGTTGGACCGAGCGGATCAGACATTTCGCCCCCAGTGAGCTCTCCAAAGGTCTGGCCCGGGCAGACAGCAGGGAGGAGATAGCCGATCTGATGATCACCTATCTGTCCGGCCTGTTCGAGCGGGCAGCGATCTTCATGATCCGCGATGATATTGCCAGCGGTTGGAAAGGGGTACTGCACCAGGAGCCGCTCCTGGAAATAACCGATGTCCGCATCCCCTTGAACGAACCTTCCGCCCTTAAAACCGTAGTCGATGGCGCCGGACTCTTCCTGGGGCCGATTACTGAAACCCCGATGAACAGGAAACTGGTCGAAGGTCTGGGAGGGGGACGACCGCAAACCGCACTGCTCGCCCCCCTGGTGATCTCCGGACGCATTGTCTCCATCCTCTATGCCGACGGCGAGGAAATTCTGGACAAGAAGGTGCCGGAAGTGCAGAAACTGCTGACCAAAGCCGCACTCTCCTTTGAGGCGCTGATCTGCCGCGAGAAGATCCTCATGCTCTGATCGTTCGCCAACCCGATAGTCCGTAAAGGAAGCTGCCGCAGTCTCGGGAGTGAAGGGAAAAGCCCGAGTGAAAGCGGACGCTCGCCCGATGTGGCCATTTCTTATCATGCCGTCTTCAGCATAAAAAATGTATGGGCGACAGTCGGTCAAGGTCCGTAGCTCGGGCTCGACCGAAACGGACGAGATTGCGGCAGATTCCTTCCTGAGTTCCGATTGAACGAAAAAAGCCCCTGCATTTCTACAGGGGCTTTGATCACTCCGCCCGTCAATCAACTTGACGGGCTAAATACTGCAACCTTCCTTGCAATGAGATACAGGGCGAATACGAAATCTTTCAGTCCACATTGTTGTAATCTCCTTTCTACCTGATAAATGTGACTCTATGGTTTTAATTTACAACGATATGAAGAGCCTCGTCAATCATAAAAAGATATATAAGGTCTTATTAATTCCCGACTTTGCTCCGGTGTTGCAGTTACTCTCATTAACCTCATTTGGAGCAACATGTGTCTGGAATGGGTAAACTTTTCCGGGGCAACAGACGGCTTGAGCTTATTACCACTGTAATTACGAGTAGTTACAGCTTTACCCTTTCGTGGCATGGTAACTGCTATAACAGTAACTACAGAGCAGCAAATATTCAACTAACAAGGAGCTACCCAATGAAAAAAGCACTCTCCATTATCGTATCCGCCCTCGTGGCCGTCTCTTTTGCCGGTGTTGTTCTTGCCGCCGAACCGGCTGTTATGCCTGCCGGTCACCCGCCAATAGCAGGCGCAGAGAAGAAAGAAGTAAAGAAGGCAAAGAAAGTCAAAAAAGCCAAGAAAGCCGCCAAGAAAGAAGAAGTAAAGCCGGCCGAAGCACCTGCAGCACCTGCAGCCAAGTAATTGCCCCTCCATCGGGCACAAAAAAGCCGTCTCCTTTGGGGACGGTTTTTTTTGTTTGGAACCTGCTGATCTCCCCTGCACAACCTGCCTCATTATCTGCAACTGAGCTCGCTTTGCCGCCATGACTCCCTCTGTTTGACTTTAACGCTGCTCGAAGTAAACTTACCCTATTCCGGAATAATAGAAGGCTGCAGACACGGTGCGCTCTCGCAGCTTCCGGCAAAAGGCATAAGCAGAAAAACGGAGGGATAAATGGAGCTCAAGCTGCGCGGGGTGCTCCCTGACAACGAACTGGTGAAACTTTACCGGCAGATGGTACTTTCTAGGGAGTTTGAAGAGGCCTGCGCCGAGCAGTACACCAAAGGGCAGATCACCGGTTTTCTCCACCTTTACAGCGGTCAGGAGGCGGTGGCAGTCGGCGCCACGGCCGGCCTGCACAAGGATGACTACATCCTCTCCGCCTACCGGGAGCACGCCCAGGCCATCGTCCGCGGGGCCGACCCCAAAAAAGTCATGGCCGAGTTGTTCGGCCGGGCGACCGGAATCTGCAAGGGGAAGGGAGGCTCCATGCACCTGTTCGACCCGGCCCTCAACTTCATGGGGGGCTACGCCATTGTCGGCGGACAGTTCCCGGTAGCTGTAGGTCTGGCCTTTGCCGCCAAATACCGTCAAGAGGACCGGGTCGTCGCCTGTTTTTTCGGCGACGGGGCGGTCAACCAGGGAAACTTTCACGAAGGGCTAAACTGGGCGCGTCTCTGGGAGCTGCCGGTGCTCTTCATCTGCGAGAACAACTTTTACGGCATCGGCACCGAGGTGCATCGTTCCTCGGCCGTCCCGGATATACACAAGCGGACCTGCGGCTACGATATCCCATCGGAAAAAGTCGACGGCATGGATGTAATCGCCGTCTACCAGGCAGTGAAGCGGGCCGCCGAATGGGTACGCGAACACAGCCGTCCGTACCTGATCGAAGCGGTCACCTACCGCTTCCGCGGCCATTCCATGGCCGACCCGGCCAAGTATCGCTCTGTTGCCGAGCACGAAGTCTGGAAGGCCCGCGATCCGATCCCCAATTTCGGCAGAAAGCTCCTGGAAGAAGGAGTCGCCGATCAGGCCCGGCTGGACGCGATCATGGCCGAGGCAAGGAGTGAGGTGGAGGAAGCGGTGAAGTTTGCCGAGGAGTCCCCCTGGCCCGAGGATAAGGAAGTTTGGGAGGATATCTATGTCTGAGATGACCTATCGCGATGCCCTTAACCTGGCCCTGAAGGAGGAACTGCGGCGGGATCCGTCAATGGTGGTCTGGGGTGAGGACGTGGCGCTCTACGAAGGCTCGTTCAAGGTAACCCGTGGGCTCCTGGCCGAGTTCGGCGAAGAGCGGATCAAGGATACCCCCATCTCGGAAAACACCATAATCGGCGTCGCGGTAGGCGCGGCCATGGGGGGCTTAAGACCGGTAGCCGAGCTGATGACGGTCAACTTTGCCCTGCTGGCCATGGACCAGATCATCAACCACATGGCCAAGGCCCGCGCCATGTTCGGCGGCCAGACCAATCTCCCCATGACGGTGCGGATGCCGGGCGGCGGCGGCAGCCAGCTGGCGGCCCAGCACTCCCAGAGCCTGGAGACCTATTTCATGCACTGCCCCGGACTGAAAGTCGCCTATCCGGCAACCCCCGCCGACGCCAAGGGGCTGCTGAAAACGGCGATCAGGGACAACAATCCGGTAATCTTCCTGGAACACGAACTTCTCTACAACAGCAAGGGCGAGGTGCCGGACGACCCGGAATTTCTGGTCCCCTTCGGCCAGGCCTGCGTGATGCGGGAGGGGAAAGACGTTACCATTGTCTCCTATGCCCGGATGGCGATGCTTTCTTTGCTTGCTGCGGCCGAGCTGGAAAAGGAGGGAATCTCCTGCGAAGTCATCGACCTGCGCACCCTCGCTCCGCTGGATACGGCGACATTCGTGGAATCAGCCCGCAAGACCGGCCGGGCCGTGGTGGTGGAGGAGTGCTGGGAGACGGCCGGTCTGGGGGGAGAGCTCGCCTACCGGATCCACCGGGGCTGCTTCGATGCCCTGCTGGCACCGGTTATCAGAGTCGCCGGACTGGATGTGCCGATGCCCTATTCGCGCCAGCTGGAAAAGCTCTGCCTGCCGCAGGTAGAAACAATCGTGGTGGCCGTGCGTGAGCTCATGGCCGGCAGATACTGAGGAGACCGATGAAAAACATAATCATGCCGAAACTGTCCGACACCATGACCGAGGGGCTCCTGGGGAGCTGGTTGAAAAGCGTCGGCGATACCATTGCCCGGGGGGATATCATCGCCGAAGTCGAGACGGACAAGGCGACCATGGGGCTGGAAGCGTTCGATAGCGGGATCCTGCTTGAACAACGGGTCAGGGCCGGTGAGAGTGTGCCGGTCGGGACAGTCCTTGGCATCATCGGCAATGCCGGCGAAAAACCGGCAGGATCGGAGGATGCTCCGGTCACGGCTGCGGCAGAGGAGGTAAAGGCCGTGCCTGCCGCTGCTCCCGGGCCGGGCGCAACGGAGAAGGAAGCGACTGCAAGTCCTGGTGAAGCTGCTGCGGAAAAAACTTCGCCGATTGTCCGCCGACGGGCCCGCGAGCTCGGCATCGATCTGGAGAATTTTCCGGGAAGCGGCCCCGGCGGCAGAGTGCTTTTGGAGGATCTTGCCAGGTTCGTAGCTGAGCAACCGGCTCAGGCACCGGGGGCAGCAGTCGAAACTGCCGGGAAGGACGAACACCCCGTAGACCGCGAGTCGGAGGAGACTGAAGCCATCCACCTCTCCCGGATGCGTGCGGCCATTGCCAGAGTCGTCACTGCCTCCTGGCGGGATATACCCCATTTTTCGGTTACCATGGAAATCCGGATGGACACTGCCGGGGAGGTGCGGCGCGAACTGAAGACAAACGGCACACCGGTCTCCGTCAATGAGCTCGTCATGAAAGGGGCGGCTGTCGCCCTGCTCAAATGCCCCCTGGTCAATGCCTCCTTTATCGACGGCAGTGTCGTAATGCACCAGGAGGTGAACATCGGTTTCATGGTAAAAGTCGAAGAAGGGCTGCTGGTGCCGGTAATCAAGGGGTGCCAGGCACTGGGGCTCGCAGAGATCGCTGAAAGTAGCCGGCAGTTGATCCAGCGGGCACGCAGCGGCAAGATCAGCGAGGCCGAGATGGCAGGCGGCACCTTTTCCGTTTCAAATCTGGGAGCTTATGGAGTGAGCCAGTTTTCGGCGATCATTCTCCCCCCGCAGGTGGCGATTCTTGCGGTCGGCAGCGTTCATGACCGGTTGGTGCCTGGCAAGGGGGGGCCGGTATCTGCCAGGATCATGAAGGTCACACTCTCGGCCGACCACAGGGTGCTGGATGGTGTCGCTGCTGCCGAGTTTTTGAAAGAGTTGAAACAGGTTCTCGAAAACCCGGTCCGTCTGCTTATATAGTGAATCCGTGACGGTCAGGGCTTTTTCGAGCGGAACAGCCGGAGCGCATGGCCGGATGTCGCCACAATCGATAACGCCACTGATCTTCTCCGCCGGCGAACAAACCGCCTTTGACGCAGAAGCAGAGGCGTGCAGCGAGAAACAGCTCTCACTGTCATGGATTCTGGTGAAAGTCATGAATGGAGGATGAATGTCCGCCGAAGCAGTCAAACAAAAAACCGAATGGCCTTACCTTCACCCCATCCCGGTCCACTTCCCCCTGGCGCTCTT
>JBGQLM010000070.1:0-22707 GCA_041500085.1 Geobacteraceae bacterium | reverse complement strand
TTTCCTTCATCTCTTTCGGGTTCATCCAGTTATTGGTAGGACCGGCATCATGTTTTGAAAGGGAGCATATAAACGTGCGGTCTTCGACTCGTGCGACATCTATCGGGTCTGAGCAGGCGAGATAGCTGTTTGGACGCTTCTGCGGATTCAGCTTCTTGAATGTACCACTCTTTACGAGAGTCTCGCAAAGCCTGTCGTACTCCTCCTGGGAACCGTCGCACCAGTAGACACTGGCCGGCTGACAGAGCGCAGTAACCTCTTCCACCCACTTCAAGAGCTGCTTGTTCTTCGGCAATTCATAACTCATTCCCGCTTCCTCCCCCTGTTTATTAGACACGAGCGGCATAACCCAGAGCACGGATTGATGGAGTCGCGTTCGTATTGTCATGCGTGAAATTTCAGCAGATAAAAAGAAGGATTCAATAGACCCTGGTTTTATTTAAACTTAATTATCATAAGTTTAGTGAAAAAAATAGGGATAATCGATGGTGAGATAAAAGTATGCCCGAATTTCACTCAGCGTTGGGAGATAAGCCGCTATTTTCTTGGGCGTCTGCGTTTATTTGCGTCAACTGCTGTTTTTCTGGGTTCGCGATGAGGATGGCTCTCAAGCTTCTTCAGGTTCGGCTTCACCCTTTTGTAGTCGTGAACGTAAAGATCTTCCTCCGCCCACTCCACAGGAATCTTGTCCTTGATAAACTCATGGATCGCTTCGATATTGAACGCTCCGTCCTCATCCGCCAGCGAGATCGCGATGCCTTCCGCACCGGCTCTAGCCGTCCTGCCTATCCGGTGGACATAGTCCTCTGCATCCTGAGGGAGGTCGTAGTTGATGACGTGAGAAACCCCGTCTATATGGAGCCCTCGGGAAGCGACATCCGTCGCTATCATTATGGGAAGCTTTCCGCTCTTGAAATCCTCAAGGATCCTGAGCCGCTTCTTCTGATCAACATCACCCGAGATGATCTTGCAGGGCAATTCATTGGCGTTCAGCCGGTCGTGAAGAAACTCCCCCTCCCTCTTGGTGTTTACGAAGATCATGGTCCGGGTAACCCCGACCTTACGGAGCAGTCCGAGCAGCAGAGGGAACTTTTCCTTCCGTGACACATGATACAGCTGCTGGGTAACGCGTTCCGCGGTCATCTGCTCAGGAGTTATGCTGACTTTCTCGGGAACATTCATGAATTCGTACGCAAGCTCCATAACCCGCTGGTTGAGAGTCGCGGAGAACATGAGATTCTGCCTCTTGTCATAAGGGGGGAGGCGACGGAGAATAAAGCGGAGGTCGGCGATAAAGCCCATATCGAACATCCGGTCGGCCTCGTCAATGACCAGGACTTCGATATGGCTGAGAGAATAAACCTTCTGTTTTAGGTAGTCTATCAGGCGTCCCGGCGTCCCGATGACGATGTCGGCGCCTTCGCGCAGGGCATTTTTCTGGAGCATGTAATCGACGCCGCCGTAGATCGCCTGGATCGTAAAGCCGCACTCCTTGCCAAGCAGCTGCGCATCCTTATCGATCTGGACAACCAGCTCACGTGTCGGCGCAAGGATAAGCGCTCTGGGCTGACGAGCATCACCAACCCGGGGCTGGGTGAGAAGCCTAGTGAACAGGGTTACGAGAAAGGCTGCAGTCTTTCCTGTTCCGGTCTGAGCCTGGCCGGCCACATCCTTTCCCTTGAGAGAAATCGGGAGGGTCATTTCCTGGATAGGGGTGCAGTCGGTAAAGCCCGCTTCAGCAATTCCCTTGCGGAGAAGTTCCGGAAGGTCGAGTTCGGCAAATTTCATATTTTTATACCCGTTCGATTTTTAAAGAGCTTCCATCCGTAAAATCCAGGAGGGGAAACTGTTGGTCCAACCCGAAGAAGCGATGAGCGACCGTCAGGATAACTGGCCGCGGCAAAAAAACTTTACGGATTGTAACTGGATAGCTAACTTTTAAGGTATAGCACAGGGCAAGTCTATGCGCAATCTGCATTGACAAAAAGTCAAGGTTTGAGCTTCAGGAGGGTGAAAATGCATTTTTCTGACATCTTCATTAAGATCGACGAAAAACAGATTGACTGCTACCAGCGAGTATGGCAAATTGGAATGAACGTTCATTCCGACAAAGGATTTGATTATGTCAAAAAATGACAAGCGAGACGAGATTCTTCGCGCAGCACTGGAGATGATTGCTGAAAATGGCTTTCACGGAGCCCCCATGGCAATGATCGCCGAGCAGGCAGGAGTTGGCGCCGGGACGATCTACCGCTATTTCGAGAACAAGGATGTCCTGATCAACGAACTATTCCGGGAGATCGAAAGCCGGATCTATCCGGTATTACTGGATGGCTATGCACTCCAGAAGCCCATCGATGAGCGGTTCCTCCATCTCGGCTCGGCAATGCTGCGGTACTTTATCGAAAATCCCCTCGATTTCAAGTATCTGGAACAGTTCTTCAACTCCCCATTCGGCGTGGTGTATCGTCGGGACAAACTCATGGGCAAGAAGGGAGAGTGCGACGTCTTTCGCGAGCTTTTCGAAGAGGGGATCTCCAGGCAGGTGGTAAAGGATATTCCTCTGGTCATCCTCTTCGCCCTGGCCTTTGGGCCTCTTCTGGCAGTGGCGCGGGACCATATCCTCGACTTCATCCAACTGGATGAAAATCTTATCAAAGTGACGGTTTCTGCCTGCTGGGATTCGGTGAAGCAATAATGCTGTCAGCTACTCCAACCGGAATCAAAGCTCATTTTATATGCATTTACTGAACGAATATTCACTACATTTAATCTCATCTCATCTTTTTCACAAATGGGCTGAAAGCCCGTTTTTTAGGATCTTTTTTATGTTCATGGAAATATTCACAATCGGAATAGTTGCAATCTGGATCATGGTAATTGTATTGACCTTTCTTTCAAATCGGAATTAATCGGATTTTACATCCAACTCATCGAGGTATCTAAATGTACAACTTCCTAAGAAGAACTCCTGTTGCCGTCGCTGGAACGCTCATCGCCGGCCTGCTGCTCACCGGCTGCGGCAAGTCGAAGTCCGCTGCTCCTCCTCAAAGCGGCCCGTCCGAAGTGGGGATTGTGGTAGTCAAGCCCGAGAAGGTTTCCCTCACCACTGAACTTTCCGGCAGAACAGTGCCCCGTTTGATCGCCGAGGTGCGCCCCCAGGTGAGCGGCATTATTCGGAGACGGCTATACACCGAAGGGAGCGATGTAAAGGCCGGTCAAGTGCTTTACGAGATCGATCCGTCAAGCTACCAGGCCGCCTATGCCAGCGCAAAGGCTTCCCAGTCCAGGGTGGAGGCTTCTCTTGTGTCGATTCGGCTGACCGAGGAGCGCTATCGCGATCTGGTGAAAATCAAGGCGGTCAGCCAGCAGGATTACGATAATGCTTCTGCCTTTTTGAAACAGGTTGAAGCCGAGCTTGCGGTCGCCAAGGCATCAGTGGAAACTGCGCAGATAAATCTGGCCTACACGAAAATTACCGCTCCCATATCCGGCCGGATCGGCCGCTCGACCGTGACCGACGGAGCGCTGGTTACCGGCAACCAGTCGACTGCGCTTGCTACCATTCAGCAGTTTGACTCCATGTATGTGGATGTTAGCCAGTCAACTACCGACCTGCTCAAGCTGAAGCAGAATCTTGCCAATGGGGTGCTGAAGAAGAGCAGTTCGGCACAGGTCAAATTGCTTCTGGAAGATGGCTCCATATATCCATTGCCGGGTATTCTCAAATTCTCGGAAGTCACGGTAGATCAGAGTACCGGATCCGTCACACTGCGTGCGGAATTTCCCAATCCCAAACATTCGCTTCTCCCCGGGATGTTTGTGCGCGCCATTCTGGAGGAGGGGGTAAGTGATAACTCCATCCTTATTCCGCAACGTGGCGTGACCCGTAACCCGAAAGGTGATGCCATGGTCATGGTGGTTGGAGCCGAGGAGAAGGTGGAGCCCCGCACGATCAAGGTCGTCCGGACGATTGGCGATAACTGGCTTGTCAGTGAAGGGTTGAAGGCAGGCGACCGTGTCATACTGGAAGGGCTGCAGAAGGCAAGACCGGGGACACCGGTCAAAGCCGTACCTTTCGGCAGCCCTCCGGCAGCAGCTCCGGCAGCAGCTCCGGCAGCAGCTCCGGCAGCAGCTCCGGCAGCAGCTCCGGCAGCAGCTCCGGCAGCACCTGCAGCGAAAAAATAATCGTCTCGTCACGCTCCCCCCTTTGACAAAGGGGGGTCGGGGGGGATTTGTTTTTTGCGTCAAAGGCAAATCCCCCTAAATCCCCCTTTGTCAAAGGGGGACTTTTGAAGATAAAGGAGCTTTCCATGCCTCGTTTTTTCATCAATCGCCCGATCTTTGCCTGGGTGATCGCCATAATGGTCATGTTGACAGGTCTTCTGGCGATCAGAAAACTGCCGGTATCCCAGTACCCGCCGATCGCGCCGCCACAGATCGCCATCAACGCCGTCTACCCTGGCGCCTCGGCCCAGACCGTGCAGGACACGGTTACACAGGTCATCGAGCAGAAGCTGAACGGTATCGATAACCTGATCTACATGGGCTCCACCAGCGACTCGGCCGGGGCGGTATCCATTATGCTGACTTTCAAAGCCGGCACCGACCCGAACATTGCCCAAGTGCAGGTGCAGAACAAGCTGCAGCTGGCCGTGCCGCTCCTCCCCCAGATTGTCCAGCGCTCGGGAATTCAGGTAGTCAAGTCCACCAGAAACTTCCTGCTGATCGTCGGCCTGGTGTCGGAAGACGGCTCCATGGACCGCAACGGGCTGACCGACTACATGGTCTCCAATGTCCAGGACATCGTCAGCCGTGTGGAAGGGGTGGGGGAAATACTGCTGTTCGGCACCCAGAACGCCATGCGGATATGGGTGAACCCGACCAAGCTGAACAACTACCACATGACCACCAGCGATGTAGTTGCGGCGCTGCAGGCCCAGAACGTCCAGGTTTCCGCAGGACAGTTCGGCGGCACCCCCGCTGCCCAGGGTCAGCAGCTCAACGCCACCATCAATGCCCGGGCCCTGCTCCAGACCCCGGAGCAGTTCGATGGCATCATCCTGCGCACCAATCCTGACGGCTCCACAGTGAAGCTCAAGGATGTGGCCGAAAGCAAGATCGGCACCGAGAACTACGAAATCCAGTCGTACTACAACGGCAAGCCGTTGGGGGGCATGGCGATCCGCCTGGCGGCAGGGGCCAACGCCCTGGAAACCGGCAACCGGGTCAAGGCCAAGATGGAGGAACTGTCCCGATACTTCCCTGCCGGCATGAAGGTCGTCTATCCCTATGACACCACCCCCTTTGTCAAGATCTCCATCCAGGAGGTGGTGGAGACCCTGATAATTGCGGTTTTCCTGGTCTTCATCATCATGTTCCTCTTCCTGCAGAATATTCGCGCCACACTGATTCCCACCATTGCCGTGCCGGTTGTTCTCCTGGGCACCATGGGGGTACTGGCGGCCTGCGGGTTTTCCATCAATACCCTGACCATGTTCGCCCTCGTCATTGTCATCGGCCTGCTGGTGGATGACGCCATCGTAGTCGTCGAAAACGTGGAACGGATCATGTCCGAGGAAGGTCTTCCACCCAAAGAAGCGACCATCAAGTCGATGGGGCAGATAACCAGCGCCCTCTGGGGTATCGCCACCGTACTGACAGCGGTCTTCCTCCCCATGGCCTTCTTTCCCGGTTCCACCGGCATCATCTACCGCCAGTTCTCCATCACCATCATCTCCGCCATGATCCTCTCGGTGCTGGTGGCCATGATCCTGACCCCGGCTCTCTGCGCCACCATCCTCAAGCCGGTCGCAAAGGGGCACCATGCCGGCGAGACCGGCTGGTTTGCCTGGTTCTTCCGCTATTTCAACCGGGCATTCGAGTTCTGCCGGCACAAGTATGAAGGAATTGTCGGCCGCTCCTTCGGCAAGCCGGTGCGTTATCTGGTGGTCTACGGCGCCATTGTGGCCGCCATGGCTTTTTTCTTCCTGCATCTTCCCACCTCGTTCCTGCCGGACGAGGATCAGGGATTCATCATCTGCCAGGTCCAGCTGCCTGCCGGCGCCACCCAGGAGCGGACCATCCAGGTCATACGGCAGCTGGAACAGCATTTTCTCGAGAAGGAATCAAAAACGGTGGAGGGAGTTATCACCGTGGCCGGGTTCAGCTTTGCCGGTCGGGGCCAGAACATGGGCCTGGCCTTTGTCAGGCTCAAGCACTGGGACCTTCGGCAGAGCAAGGATCTGAAGGCGGCCGCAATTGCCGGCCGGGCCATGAAGGCCTTCTCCCAGTTCCGCGATGGTCTTGCCTTCGCCTTCTCACCGCCGGCGGTGCTTGAACTGGGGGTCGCGAACGGTTTCGATTTTCAGTTGCAGGATCGGGGCGGGCTGGGGCATGAAAAGTTGATGGAAGCTCGTAATCAACTGCTGGGAATGGCCATGAAAAACAAGAAACTGGCAGCGGTGCGCCCGAACGGCCAGGATGACTCGCCCCAGTTCAAGCTCGACATCGACGATGTGCGGGCCGGTGCCCTTGGGGTCTCTCTGTCGCAGGTCAACGAGGTCCTGGCCACGGCCTGGGGGAGTTCCTATGTCAACGACTTCATCCAGAACGGCCGGGTCAAGAAGGTTTTTCTGCAATCGGATCCTAAATACCGGATGTTGCCCGAGGATATCGGACGTTGGTACGTACGCAATGACAAGGGGGAAATGGTGCCGTTTTCGGCCTTCGCCTCCGCCCGCTGGCAGTACGGTTCACCCCGTCTGGAGCGCTACAACGGAATCCCCTCCGTGGAGGTTTTGGGACAGGCCGCGCCCGAGATCAGTACCGGCGAAGCCATGGACGAGGTGGAAAAGATGGCGGCCCAGCTGCCGCCCGGAATCGGCTATGAATGGACCGGCCTTTCCTACGAGGAGAAGAACGCCGGCGCCCAGGCACCGGCCCTCTATGGCATCTCGCTGCTGGTGGTGTTCCTTGCGGTGGCGGCGTTGTATGAAAGCTGGACCATCCCCTTCGTCAACCTGCTGATGCTGCCTCTGGGGTTGGTGGGGGCGGTGACGGCGGTGAAGTTGCGGATGTTCCCCAACGATATCTATCTCCAGATCGGACTGCTCACCACGGTAGGGCTTTCCACCAAGAATGCCATCCTGATCATCCAGTTCATCAAAGCCCAGATGCATCAGGGGCATGAACTGGTTGACGCAACTCTGTCAGCAATAAGGATCAGGCTTCGTCCGGTAATCATGACATCGCTGGCGTTCTTCTTCGGCACCCTGCCGCTGGCACTGACCAAGGGGGCCGGTGCAGCTGCCCAGAACGCCATCGGCACGGCCGTCACCGGGGGATTGCTTTCGGCAACCTTCATCGACCTGCTCTTCATTCCGTTCTTCTTCGTGCTGGTGTCGCGGCTGTTTGCGAAGAAGCCGAAGCAGCCGGTCGCGCAACCCGTAGCTGCTGAAAACGTTGCGGAGGTAAACTGATATGAAGCTTGAACTACGAACGATGACAGCTCAATTCCTCCTTCCGGGAGCATTCCTCTGCCTGGTGGCCGGCTGCGCCACCATGGTCCCGAAATACACTCAACCCGCAGCGCCGGTGCCGGCTGCCTGGCCAAGCGGTCCGGCCTATCAGGAATCCGTTAAACCGGCCCCGAAACCGGTGGCCGAGATCCCCTGGCGGGAATTCTTTGTTGATCCTCAGCTCCAGAAACTCATCGACATGGCGCTGAAGAATAACCGTGATCTCAGGATTGCCGCCCTCAACATCGAGCGTTTCCAGGCGCTGTACCAGATAAGGCGCGCCGATCTCATGCCGCAGATTGATGCCAACGCTGCTGCCAGTTTTCAGAGAGTGCCGGCTGACCTCTCCGGCACCGGAAAAGCCATGACTGTCGACCAGTACAGCGTCGGTCTCGGCGTTAGCTCCTATGAACTGGACCTGTTCGGCAGGGTGAGGAGCCTCAAGGATCAGGCCCTGGAGCAGTACCTTGCCACCGAGCAGGCGCAGGCGAGCGTCCAGATCAGTCTGGTCGCCCAGGTTGCCGTCGGCTACCTGGCCCTGGCTGCCGACCGGGAACGGTTGCAGTTGGCCAAAGAAACCCTGGCCAATCAGCAGGATTCCTTCAAGCTGACCAAAAGCCGATTTGATGCCGGCGTCTCCAACGCTCTTGACCTTAATCAGGCCCGGACCAGCGTTGATTCCGCACGGGTGGACATCGCCCGATTCACCGCCCTGGTGGCCCAGGACGAAAATGCCCTGAACCTTGTGGTCGGCTCGAAGGTACCGGCTGACCTGCTGCCACAGACTCTTTCCGAAACGCTCTCCTCTCTCAAGGATATTGCCCCGGGGCTGCCGTCAGAAGTTCTGCTCAGCCGTCCAGACATCATCCAGGCCGAAGGGGATCTGAAAGGCGCCAACGCCAACATCGGCGCGGCCCGGGCCGCCTTCTTTCCCCGCATCACGCTGGTTTCCAGCATCGGCTTCGGCAGCGACGAACTGGCCGGACTCTTCAAGGCCGGATCCTTCGCCTGGAGCTTTGCCCCGCGCATCTCTCTCCCCATCTTCGACGGCGGGAGCAACAAGGCCAACCTGACGGTGGCGGAAGTGGACCGGGACATAGCCGTGGCCCGGTACGAGCAGGCGATCCAGAGCGCCTTCCGGGAGGTGGCCGACGCCCTGGCCCAAAGGGGGACCATTGATGAACAGTTGGCAGCGCAGCAGTCTCTCAAAGACGCCACCTCCGAGAGCTACTTCCTTTCCCAGGCCCGCTACGAGAAGGGGGTGAGCAGTTACCTGTCAGTGCTGGATTCCCAGCGTTCCCTCTACAGTGCACAGCAGAACCTGATCGGGGTTCGTCTCGCCCGGCTTGCCAATCTGGTGACGCTCTACAAGGTGCTTGGAGGTGGGAGTCGGTAGTTTCTTCAGAACTTCCCTTCGCTCGGTAAATGCCCTGTTGACCGCACCTGGCGGCTCTGTTAGAATTCTTCAAATTTTTATGAACGTGGAGAGGAGAATTCTATGAAGAAAATTTTATCGCTTGCACTACTGGCAGTCATGGCTGCAGCCGGAAATTCAATGGCCTGGGACATTCATATTCCTGCAGGCTTTGGTCAAGGTGAATTCAAGGACCTGACCAGAGAGTTTGGCTCCGCCATCGCCTACCGAAACCTTGCGCCTGCCGAGCCGCTGGGTATTACCGGTTTCGATGTCGCTGCCCAGGCATCCTTTATCAATATTGACAAGGAAGCCGCACAGTGGAAGAAAGTTACAAACGAGGCCCCGAGCTATATTGTCTATCCATCGGTACGTGCCCGCAAGGGGCTCCCCTTCGGCATAGACGTGGGTGCAATGTACTCCTATGTTGCCAACACCGACATCCAGCTTTACGGCGCCGAAATCAGCAAGGCGATACTCGAAGGGGGGATAGCCTCCCCGGCCCTCGGGATCAGGGGCTCCTATACGAGGCTCGCGGGAGCTGGCGACCTCTCCCTGCAGACTGCAGGAATTGACGCTTCAATAAGCAAAGGCTTCATCTTCGTTACCCCGTATGCCGGCGGCGGCATGCTCTGGCTGGACGGCAAGTCCAATAGCAACGTTGTGAGCTTGAAAAGCGAGTCGCTCTGGCAGCCACGCGGCTTTGTCGGGGTCAAGATATCACCTCTCCCATTGATCGGACTTACAGCAGAAATGGAATACGCCGCCCGCCCGATATACTCGGTTAAACTCGGGGTCAGTTTCTAGCAGGATTCCAGCCTGCCGCTTCCTTGGTGGAAGCGGCAGACCTTCGATCTCCGGATATCATGTCAGATACAGCCCTCGATTATGCCCTCATTCACGAAGCCTCCTACCGCCTGAAAAAGCGGATTCGCAGGACCGAGCTCATTTACTCTCACCACTTCAGCGAAAAAATTGGCATACCCCTCTGGTTCAAATGCGAGAACCTTCAGCGGACCGGAGCATTCAAGATCCGCGGCGCCATGAACTTCATGACCTCGCAGTCGAAGGAGTCCCTGAAAAGCGGTGTGATTACCGCTTCTGCCGGAAATCACGCACAGGGGGTCGCTTTTTCGGCCGATCTTCTCGGCGTGCAGGCAACGGTCTATATGCCCGAGAGCACCCCTCCACAAAAGGTCTTTGCCACCAAGGACTACGGTGCAGAGGTCGTACTCTCCGGGAGGAACTTCGACGAAGCTTACGGGGCTGCTGTTGAAGCAGGCCGGAAAAGCGGGGCGCTGTTCGTGCATCCTTTCGACGATTATCTGGTAATGGCCGGGCAGGGGACTATCGGGCTGGAGATTCTGGAGGAGATGCCGGATATCGCCAACATACTGATACCGATAGGTGGTGGAGGTTTGATTGCCGGAGTTGCCACCGCCATCAAGGAGACACATCCTCACGTAAGAATCATCGGAGTGGAATCAACCGCCGCCCCTTCAATGCATGACTCCATCCAGATAGGCAGGATCGTGGAGACCCCTCTGACGGTCAGCCTTGCTGACGGCATTGCAGTCAAGAGGGTGGGAAGCAGGACTTTCCCGATCGTGCAGAATCTGGTCGATGATCTGGTGCTGGTGGATGAAGAGGATATCTCCCTGGCGATCGTGGCTCTGCTTGAGCGGACCAAACTCCTGGTAGAAGGGGCCGGAGCAGTGCCGCTGGCAGCCCTGCTGTCAGACAGGGTCAGGAATCTCTCCGGGAAAACGGTCTGCCTTCTGTCCGGCGGTAACATAGATGTCAAAACCATCTCGGTGGTAGTTGAAAGGGGACTGGTAGCTGCAGGGCGTTACCTCAAACTGAAGATCGAGCTGGATGACGTGCCCGGGGCACTGGCGAGGCTTGCTGCGGAAATTGCAAAAGTGAAGGCGAATATCTCCATCATCAATCACGATCGCCGCTCGAAATCGCTCCCCATTGGCAAGACCGAGGTTCTGATCGAGCTTGAGACCAGGGGTTATGAACATATCGGCGAAGTCGTCAGCTATCTGCAGGGTGCGGGATATCAGGTTGACGTGTTGAAATGAGGAACGCCCTTGTCCTTGCTGCAGGACTGTTCGGGGCAAGCAGTTCCTGACGCTCCAGGTCAACAGCACTGTCGATATCATGCCACTTCCCCAGGAATGAAATCCCTAGGCGCACTTCTTTCGCTCTTTTGACAGTCGCAGCAAGAACCTCCCCGCTGCTCCATGGGATCCCGGTGAAGAGCCCGTCCTGGATCATCTTCAGCCCCAGCAAATAGTAACCTCCATCCTCGGCAGGACCGAGTACCAGATCAACCAGCTCATCCGCAAGAAGGTTGAAAGCCTCGACTATGTACTCTGCTGGCAAGTCAGGAGAGTCCGACCCGATTATCACGACCTCCCTGAATCCGCGTTCAAACCTGCCGCTAAAAGCACTCTTTATCCGCTCACCAAGATCCGACCCCACTTGAGGAAGGGACTCCAGTTCAGGAGCGAGAGCTGAAAAGTACTCTCCCGCACCCGGATCATCCTGGAAGTAAATCACCGGGGTGACCCCTTCAAGCCCGGTTGCCATTTCCAGGGTGTCTTTGAGCATGCAGGAGTACAGTTCAGCCGCTTCTTCAACGGTAAATGGCGGCGAAAGGCGGGTCTTGACCCTGCCCGGAACCGGCTTCTTGGCGAAAATAATCAGCGAGCGGGAGTTTTTCAACTTATCAGGGCCAGTATCTGGCATCAATTGTCACCCACAAATAACATCTTTGATATCAGGTAGTTAGCGCTGGTGAAGATTATTAAGAGGAATTGAATGAAAGCTGAATATTTAGCTTTATCCACAGTTTGGGCAGTTATCAACAGCTTTATCCACAGGGGGTGTGGAACTTCTGTGAATCAGGAATTTTCCCGGGCTTTATCCCGCTCTATAAAGGCATAGGCAGAGTGCTTGTGAATCGATTCGAAGTTCTCCGCCTCAACGCTGAACCAGGTGATAGCGGGCTCTGCAAGCAGCTTTTCAGTGACTTCGCGGACAATATCCTCGACGAATTTCGGGTTTTCGTAGGCCTGCTCGGTCACATGTTTTTCATCGACGCGCTTCAATAGAGAGTAGACAGGGCTTGAACCGCACTCTTCGACGGCAGAGACAAGATCCTCAATCCAGATGAAATTGCTGTATCTCACCTTTATGGTGATGATGGAGCGCTGGTTGTGCGCGCCGTAAGCAGAGAGCTCCTTGCTGCAGGGGCAGAGTGAAGTCACCGGAATCCTGATACCGAGGACGAAATCGAACCCTTCCGAGAGCGTCGCGGCAAATGAGCAGGTGTACTCCATCAGGCTCCGTGCCTTTGAAACCGGCGCCTTTTTTTCGATGAAGTAGGGAAACTCCATCTCCAGATGGGCAGTCGATGCACCGAGTTTTTTCTTCATCTCCGCCAGCATGATCTCAAGTTTGTCGAGCGCGATCTCCTCCCGGTAGCTGTTCAGGATCTCGATGAAGCGGCTCATGTGCGTCCCCTTGAACTGGTGGGGGAGATCCACGTACATGTTGATCCGGGCAACCGTATGCTGGAACTTCTTCTTCCGGTCCATCACGACGATCGGGTAGGATATATCCTTCACCCCGACCTTGTCGATCGGGATATTGCGGGTGTCGTGGGTGGTTTGTATGTCTTTCATGGTTGCCTCGTTGGTCATAATAACTGACTGCTTGATTCTACCTTGCCTTATATTGAAACTGTGCATTGGAAAATGACAGGTTAATTCATGACCTACAGGACATCCTCACCACTGAACAGCTTTTAGTTGTCCGCCTTCTCGGATAATCCTCTTTCCATAACGCCCGGCTAGCTTTTCAAGGGCAGAGAAAATAGATTCTCTTATCTCCTCATGATAAGGATCTGCATAAATGGCAATCAATTGAGGCATGAGACGCCCATCACCTTGCTTCAACAATAGATTCAATGCATCCCGATTGGCATTGTAGATTGGGCTTTTGACGATTCGGAATAAAAGGGCTTCTCTTATCTGCAAAGACTCTCTTTCGCAAAGTCTCATCCCGCTACAAAGAGCGTATCCGGCTTCAAATTTTTCTGAATCAGATGGAATTTTTTGAAGGCCTCTAAGGACCTCTTCCATTAACTCTTGAGCGTCTCCTGCAAATCCTTGACAACCGATCTGGCTTGCTGATTCAAAAATTCTTAGACTATCTTCTGGGTTGCAATCTAAACTCTCAAGACGGGAAGAGATCCATGAAACAAAAGTAGGCGTCGTTGGATGGCGATAAGGTTTATCAAGTACTCCGAACATACTTGCCGTCGGTTCGACAATGTAGTTTAAACCTGCCGATAATGAGCCGATAATATGCTGAAACTGTTTAGTGCTTAATGACATTGACGTCAGGACGTTAAACCCTTTCATAGCATGTTCATGAGAAAAGTGACCAAGATGAAAGGCCCAATGTTGCAGATGCTCAATCGACTGACTTTTAAGTAATTCTGACAAGTTAACAGCTTCTTTATCATTACTCATAACAGCTAACAAGAGCATAATAAAAAACCGTCTTTCAGCGTTCAGGTTATTCTTTTCTATGGTCTTGGAAAGCAATTCGACTTTAGTTTCTCCAGCTAAGTCTGAACGTAGGAGAGAATCAATCAGATATTGAATCGATTCAATCGGTGCATTCGGTTCAAGCATAAGAGTTTGAAAGTGCTCTTCTGCATTCTCAAGCTGCCAAAAGAACCGCAAAACAAAATGTACTTTTAGCGGCTCATTTATCCCTCCTGAAAAACATGGCTGAATCAGTTCGTCCATGAGACTCCAGGCTTCAGATGGCCTATAAGAAGGGCATCTCACATGTCCTGCAATACGAATAGGTGTTGGCAAAGCAGTTTCACAAGCAATGAATATCCATCTTTCTTGTGGAATAGATTGGGATGGCAGTCCCATTATCAAGGACATGAGTGCTTCAATTTCCTTTTCTGCTGTTTCGGGTTTACGGACACGATCAATATACAGTTCAAGCGCTTTCGGTGCTATTTCATCTACAGCTGGTTGCCAATCGTGCAAATAATATTGATGCTGAAGATCCCTCAGCAAGAAATCTTCTAAAACCATTTGCGTTAGTTCCGGGTCAGCCTTTGCTACTACAATTTCGGCCCCGCCATTTTGTAAGGCCCACCCCTTTGAAATATGTTTGGAGACTGCCTCAGGCAAAGGGTCAATAAATCCATCCGAGATCAGATAACCAATATTGCGGCGTATGGAATAAGATTCTGAGGGCCACGCAATGCCCAATTTATTGCCCAGTTCCAAGTGAAGTTCAGGCGTTACATGTGCTCCATTCACTACGCAACGTGCGATTAGTCGTAGTACGGTATGAAACACATCGTCAGGTTTAGTCAGTTGGGCGCGAATTATCCGATCCGCATTCTTATGCATTTCTAAAGCGAATTGGATAGTTTGTGCCCATGGCCGATGAACCACCTTGCAGAAACGATTAGCAACATCGTTCGGCGTTTTTAGCACTAGCCAGCAAGCAGCCAAATATTCTTGCACAACAGGATAAACGAAATGAATGCGTGTAACTGATCTTCTGATGGCACCTATCTGGATTAGTCTCTCAATATATTCACTTGGTTTTGCTAACAAGTTGCCCGTACTAAGAATTCTCTTTGCCTCCAACTCTGGCAGGCCGATGCTGTCCTGTTCAAGGCCTCGGAAGGCCAGCAGCTCCACTGACTCCCTCAGATCTTCGATTGGCTCGGGTGGATCAGCTAAAGATTTATATCGTTCTGGTGAAAGGAGCAGGCTCAGGTAATGTTCCAACAACTCAGAACGGTTCCGAGGGAGATCATCTTCAGGGCTTTTGGTTGCAAGAAGTAACGCAAGGAATAAAGGAATTCTTAGTAGATGTCCCAGGTCTGGGTGTCGGCGAGCATGTTTAAGCAACTCTTTAGGTTCTATTTTAGAACCAGCTTCCTTATAAGACTCTGCGAATTTTTCGATCATCCCATCGTCCAACCGGATGATTTCCAGCACGCGGGCACCTAGTGGCGCATTGAGTGCACTACTATCCCGAACCGAAATCAAGAATGGGACTTCAGAAAAACGTCCACCGAATTTAGTAATGGCACTGAGGGCCGATACACGATCCTTTTCATTCAACTCGTCGAGCCCATCGAAAAAAAGCACCGCACGACCATGATCACAAAGATATTCCCAATCAATTTTGACGTCATATTCCCGATTTATAGTGTCATTTAGATAAACCAATACCGGTACTTTTTTTGAGACCAGCTCGTCTAATGGAATCAGCACTGGAACAAAGATCGGGTCGTTGCTTAAGGTACATGCAAGGGCTAGCAAAAGGGTAGTCTTTCCAAAACCAGCACCGGCATTAATTACCGCACGGCGACAGTCGACTCTAGGATAGCTCCTAAGATCTACAACTTCCGAAGGGTGATCCCACCGCCACCGCAAGTCTTCCTCTTCAAAGTCTCGATGACCATGTCCTACAGATTGCTCTCGGAGTTGCGGCCACATGAAAATATGCTGGATAGGGCCTGAAAGCGACGTTCCGGGTACGGACAGTCTCCCCATTGTTGCAAGTATGGTTTGACGATAGATGTCACATCCCCAATGCGGAGCATCAGCGACAACAATGTTATGAATCGAAGAAAGGCGGTCGAGAATTTCAGTGCAACGGAAAACCGCACGAATCCGCGCATGACCGCCTACCATGTCCCTTAGAATTCGAAATAGCGCAACGCTTTCGGTATTGGCATGCGGAATCCACAAAGGTACATAATCGGGTTCAAGACGATCCAGTGGACATACCCATACTTCTGTATTACTAAGCACCTCAAAGGCAGCATCTTGCGTTGATGGAGATAAATTTGAGACTATCTTGTTTGCGATTACGATTTGACGTTTATTTAGACTCTTCCACCATTCACGAGTGTCAGCTTTACCATGTGCTCGTTCGCAAAGTTCCTTTAGCTGTCCAATGTCAGCGGTGTACTTGCTAACAACCAAATTCAGCGAAAATCTTTCTCCTGCACGCAATGCCTCTGAAGTTTGATTTTCAAAATGACCCCATAGCTTTTGCCATGGCTCACCGCTAAGCTCCAAATACTCCTTTGCTTGTATAAAGCTGCGTCCTCCATCTGCATAACGAACAACAATATCATCGACGTGTTCTGGGGCTTCTACACGAACCTCGGCAACACGATCATTTGCCGGACGTTGGCAGGGATCAAGCAGACGCCCTAGATATAGGGCCACTATAGAGTTTTGGTAGTAGATACCAGATTGTGTAGTTGTGCCGTCAGACTCAGGCATTGCAACTCCAAAGCAGTATTTTGCGGGTGGCTTTACCACGCTAAAGACAAAGTTGTGACAGGCTTCTTCTTTATCTAACCCATCAAATTTCCACCCACTTTATACACCACACCCCGCCACCCACGCCACCATTTTAACCTAACCCTTCCGCAATAAAAAGGCCACAAAGCATCTCTGCTCCGTGGCCTGAGACCAGTACCCTGTTCTGCCGTCGGATGAAGTATAATCGCTTCATTTCAAGGCTCTGCGTGCATCCTCTACAGCTTCATCCAAAGGACGGCAGACCACCTTGCTGGTCGCTATCTCGTCATAACGAGTCTCAGCCTCACGCACCCAGAGCGCCTCGAAGACACCCCCCTCCAGAAACTTTGCCAGGGTGACGATAACCACCCCTTCGTATTCTCCCAGATCCAGCAGATGCCGGTCACCGGTAACGATCACTCCGGCCTTGGCTTCAAGCGCGCATTCCAGAATACGGTTGTCAGGCTCGTCCGCCAGCACCGCCAGCGTCATTGCCGGTTTTACGATCGTTCCTACCGCAGCCGCATGCCGTACAGCAGCAGTTATGTGCTCGTCATCCCACTTGAACTTTTCCCGCAGCTTGCCGGCCGTTTCGGTCAGGATCGGTATTGAGGTAAACAAAGTTACTTCGCCATTCACCGCCCGTAGCAAAGCCGTTTCAGCCCTTCCTCCCGGCGTTATGAAAGCGGAGATATAGATGTTGGTGTCGAATACGACCCTCAACTAACGATCACCGAAGATCAGGCGCTCGATCTCGTCCTCGTTGATCCCCATCTCCCGGACCTTTCCGGCGCCGTACTCCTGCAGCTCGTACAGCTCTTTTTTCAGTTTGTTCTGTTTGTAATAGGTGAACATTTCCCGGAACAACTCACTGGCGCTCTCCCCTTTTTCCTTGGCAAGCTGACGGTATTCAGCAGCCATGAGCGGAGGAACGGACAGTGTCATAACCGCACGTTGTCTTGATGGCATGACAGGCCTCCTTACTGTATTACATGGTAATACAGTACCATTTGATTAGCAATTTGTCACGTCACAAAAAAAGGCCGTACATATGTAACATCTAAAACCACCCCCCCTCAGTCCCCCCTTGTCAGGGGGGAAGCGTTGAAGTCTCCCCTAACAAGGGGAGATTTAGAGGGGTTTGCTGTAAAAGAATAAGAGTTACGGAAATCTAGAGCGGATGGAATTTTTGCGGCAGGTCGTTATCGATCACGTAGACGCAGACCTCACGGGCGCTCTGCTTGCTGTAGTGGAAACGGGGAGAACTGAGATTGTTGATGAGGAAGGTTACGTCGTCGCGGATCTTTTTGTCGTAGGTCTTGAACGCCTCGGTGTCGAAATCCTTGATCGCCCGGCGGAAGTTGGCATTATCGAGGAACGGCTCCAGCACCTTCTCCTTGAGGTGAAAAACGTAGCGCTCGAAGAGTGAGCTGTACAGGTGAGTCTCCCGGGGAGGCTTGCTCTCCACCAGTATTTCCTGCGTCAGGGTGCTGGAGGTGTACTCCTTCTGCGTCTCCAGCCTGAATCTGAGCCGCTCCGACTCACTGGCTCCCGGCCCGAGCAAGCGCAATTCAGTCGCCTCCAGCGACTCCTCGGTGATGGTGAGCCTGTCGCCGGTGTAGCTGCAGACTTCGGTCCTTCCAGGCTCGAAGTTTACAGCGAACATGTAGTTGAGGATGTCATGGGCTATCTGATCCTCGTTGTAGTAATAGAGCGACTCCTTCACCTCCTGGAGGATGGTGAAATCATAGTTGCGCACCAGGGATTCCATGAAGCCGTCAGGTATATATTCGCTCAACTCCTTGTGCCACCTGGTGAAGAAGGTGACCAGCTGGGACATGTTGATCATCGTGTCTTTGCGGACGTAGGCGGAATAGAAGTCGCTGAAAATCTTGATCGAATCCCGGCCGGAAAAACCGGTGACCCCCTCATGTTCCGATTCGGCGATGATTTTCCGCCGTCTCTTGGCATTGAGCCGCTTGCGGTCCTCCTCCCTCAGCCAGGTCGGAATATGGCCGGTGTAGAACTCCATTTTCAGCAGCTGCAGGTTCGCATCGCAGTAAAGCTCGTACTTCGCCGGGTCGCCGATCCACTCCAGCAACGCCTCGGAGTTCCTTGCCATTCGTGTCGATATTACGACCCTGGCAAAGTTGTGCAGCACCCGCGGCAGGAAAACTTCGTCAATATGTTTGCCAAAGATGTTCCGGTAGATATCGACCTCGGTATTGATGTCCATGACGTAGGGGGTGTTGATGAATTCGATCCGGTCGGAGAAAGACTGGAACCCCTCGATCGCCTTCTCGTCTTCCGGGTTCATCAGGGCGATGATCAGGGATTTGACATTTTCCTCCAGGTCCTCGACCTTGTGAATTCCTTCGCTGATGATGTTGTGCAGCTCCAACAGACGTTCCGCATTGTGCGATTTGACATCCATCAGCGCATAGATGCCGTTGTTGGTCTTGGCAAAACTCGAATAGAGATAATGCACCTCTTTGCTGTCGCCAAGTAATGCGTCAATTTTTCTCTGCAGCAGCCCATTGGTGAGGACGTTCTGTTTCATCGGTCTGTCGCCCGGATTGAAAACCGTGATCCCCTCTCCCAGCCGGCGATTGAAGTGGTAGCGGCGGGCATGGACCATTTGGAAAATCTCCCGTGCCGACGACAGACGGTGAAAGAGCGCATGGAAAATCGAGCTACAGATGGTGCAGGGGGAGTCGCGGAAGACCCAGTCAAACTCCTTCTCGGTGAACAGTTTCCATTTGAACTCGTCGTTCTTGAACAGATCATCAAAGAATGTCCGCCGGTTCTCCTTCGGGATCAAGAGCAGGGGGTTATCATGGGAAGGGCAGGGTATCTCCACGAAATCGCTGCTCCTGTGAACACTGTTTTTCATATCCGCCAGATCGGTCTGCTCCAGCTCGTACTCGTCGAGCAGGGTAGAGAGCTTGTCGATGAAAACATCGATCTTGGCATCCTTGATCTGGGCCAGCAGCCGCCGGTCTAGCCGCCAGACTACCTCATAGCGTGTGCCGGCATCGCTGTTGGCATACTCCTCGAACTTCTGCAGCAGATTGTTGAGGAAGGTGCTCTTTCCCGAACCCGGCGGTCCTTCGAAGATATAGATCTTGTTCTGTCTCGCGCCACTCTTCATCGCCTGCACATGGTTGATCAGACGATTGGCAAAGAGGCGGTCGGCAAAGAAGGGGCGGTCGGTACCCTCGATGAAGAGTCTGCTGAAATCGTAGTTGACGAAATTGATCGACTCCGGATCGTCCGGATATTCGTCAACACCTGTGCCGACGTAGTGATGGATCATGTCGTAAAAGGTCTGCAGGATATTTCGCACCACCTGCTCAGGTCTTGCCGTCAACTCCTGGAGGAACTCGTCGAAGGTTATGACGTCGTGGTGTTCATGCTCGCTGATCAAGCGGTTTAGATGATTGAGGGCGTTGTCTATTTGGGTCATAAATAACCTGTAAAACTAAATTGTTATGCGGCCGAGGACCTTGTTTTCCATCCGGTAGACCACCCGTTGCCAGGTAAGCCCTTCAATATCGCCACTATCTCCTTGCTGGTCGGTGCTTGACTTTTCAAACTTCGCCTCGCTGGTTTCCAGATGGACCGGTCCCCCCCAGAGAAACTCTATAGCCATCATAGTGTTGGCAATATACTCCTGTACCAGCTGCTTTCCCTCGAAACGGTGATTCAGATAAAGGGTGTTTTCGGCGCCCTTCGACGGATCCACGACAATCGAGGGGGGGTGATACAGGCTGTCCAGAACCATCTGCCGGTAATGTTCTGCCTTGCGGCTTTTGACGTAGTACTGCCAGACCTGCCGCTGCTGGTCGAGCCGTTTGCCGGCAACGAACAGGTTGTGCCGGTCGGTGAAATCCTGATCGATGGAGTTCTTCAGGAAAATATAATCGCAAAGATTTTCCCGCAGACGGAAGATGAAGTCACGTCCCGTGCCGGTCACTTTGTCGAAACGTTGCCTCTCAGCCACCCCTTTGACCTTGCGGAAGTCGAACGATATCCGCCCCTTGTCGGCCTGCTCCTCCAGGAAGGTGAAGAGCCGCATCCCGAGGGCGTAGGGGTTCATCCCGACCCTGGGCATGGCCGTAACCCCGGCATGGACCCGGGCGAAATCCACCTCGTGCCCCTTGATCCGGTCATCGCGCAAAAAGAGGTATTCATGCCAGTAGCTCGCCCACCCTTCATTCATGATCTTGGTGCGGATCTGGGGCTGGAAGAAGACCGAGGTCTTGCGGACAATCTCCAGGATCTGCTGCATCCAGATATTCTCCTCCCGGTTCAGGAAGGGGGAACTCTTCATGAGGTAACGGAGCAGATCGCGCTTCGGTGCGGCCCTTTCACCTTCTGCCTTGTGGAAAAGTGCTTCAAATTCCGGATGTTTGCGGTCGGTTTCGGTGAAAAAGCTCTTCTCGGCCAGCTCGCCGTACTGTTGAAGGCAGTCGTTGTAACGGTTGACCTCGCGAATATATTCGGCAACCGCTACCCCCTTTACCTCCTGCAGAAAAATGTCAAAGTAGTAGTCGAGCCGCTTGGAGGCAAGTGAATTCTCCGGGACGAAGAAGCCGGCCAGCTCGCCGTGGTAGTCCACCAGATTGTCGATGGCCCGGGCAAATTCGATTACGTAGTCGACCCAGCGCCCCTTTTCTGAGCGCAGGCGGGAGATCAGCCGTTTATCGGACAACGCTTCACCGGTGAAGTCGTAGTCCCAAGTATGCCGGAAATAGAGGTTGTTCTGGAAGAAGTCGATATGCCCCAGTACATGGTAGAAAATCATCACGTTCAGCCAGTCGGGATTGTTGTCATTGTAGAAGGAGATGGGGGGACGGGTGTTGATCACCGTTTCGTAGGGGTTGTGTGGGTAGAGCTCGTACTTTCCCTTTTCCCGCAGCACCTCCACGTCATGGACCCAGTAGTCGTACAGAGTCGGAATCATCACCTTGGGGGAGAGCTCCAGCAGGTCCCGGTTGGTGACGATGTACTCCAGAGACTCGTCAGTAAAGGAAAGCCCGGCGTCGCGCGCCCGCTCCTTGCACCCTTCCATGATGGCTTTCGTATGTTGGTTGATGAGTTCCATGTTTTCGCCAATGTAGGGGCGAGGCATGCCTCGCTCCTACATGCTGTGGTGTCCAAACATCGGGCGACGCATGCGTCGCCCCTACGAAATCAACTTCTTTATTCCTTCGATCAATCGCGGCTCGTCCGCATCTTCCTGCATAATATCCAGCCTGAGCAGCTCCGCTTTCTCCTTCAGCAGCCCCGAACTATCCAGATAGCGGGCGACCTCAGTTCCCTCGGGGGCACCAAGACCGTGCTCGGCGATGGTCACCCCCACTCTGCTTGCATAAGTCATCATGGTTTTCACCTCCGGCAGCGCTTTATCGCCGCCGCTGTCCCAGTCGTCACCATCGGTGCCATGGAAAACATAGATATTGTAATCCCTGGAGAGGTTCTCTTTGGCGACGATCTCGTTCACCAGCTTGTAGGCGGAGGCCACTTCGGTCCCCCCCGCGACCTGCGAGTTGTAGTAGGTATGGAAGTCCGGAACCTCCTTCGCCTCGGTGTCGTGGAGGATGAACCTGGACTCCACCTGGCCGGAGTACTGGTAGATCAGCCAGCTGTAGATCAGGACATGCTGGGTCGCCACCAGTTCGGTGACCTTGCCGGCCATGGAGCCGGAGTAGTCGCGCAGGAAAAATACCATTGCCTGAGATTCGTAATCCTTCTCCCGTGAGAAGACCCGGTATACCTTGTCCCGCGGGGCGATCAGGAAACGGGCCGGGTCGATGTCGGTCACGTCCGGCAGGTTCCCCAGGGCTATGTTCGTTTCGAGCACCTTGCGCAGAGTCGCTTTCTTGTCCAGCACCTGACCGAATCCGCGGTTCCGGTCGGTCAGGTCGTAGGTGTAGCGGGTGAAAGAACGCTTCTTCCCCTTATCCTTCAGGTTCGGCAACTGGAATTTTTCGGTAAGGGTTTTCCCCAGCTCGTAGGCAGACGATTCGATCTCGTGGGCCTCGCCTTCACCATGGCCCGGACCCGCACCCGGCTGCTGTCCCTCGGGCCGCACCGGCTGTTCGCCGAGAATCTCCCCCTCCTCTTCTGTGCCACTCCCCCCCGACTCCCCCCCTTCTCCCGGAGGGCGGACGGTCGGGTCATGGATGAACTTCTCCTCTTCAGTTGTGGGGACTACAACCACTTTCCCCTTGCCGCCGCGGCCGGGTTTGACCAGCCGGCCGACCCGGATCTTGCGGGGGAAGCCGTCCTGCTCGCGCCTGCTGTCCCGTTCGAGCAGATCGTCCAGTAACTTCAGCAGCCTCATGAAGGTGCTGGCAACGGCCGGTTGACCATCGAAGATCGCCATGTC